>JAQGHP010000235.1 GCA_028288775.1 Phycisphaerales bacterium
CCGATGATCACCGACAGCACGATCGGCAGCGACAATATCGCGAGCGCGGGAAGCGTCGAGGCGACGTTCTCCGAGATCCGGCGGACGGCGACGCTCCAGCCGGCCCGCGTCAAATGCTGGAGCAGCACGAACGCGAGCGATCCCAGCGCGAGGCTCAAGAAGTAGGCAAGCGCGACGAGATAGCTGAAAAGGAAGCGGCGGAAGGGCGTCGGGCCGCCGAAGCCCATGACGAAGGCTAATCCCAGGCCGGCAACGGCCATGATCGCGCCGATTTTGAAAAGCTTGTCGCCGCCCGCGAACTGCGTGCGGTCGTCGGTGCGGGTTGTGCTGTCTGACGAATGACTCACTGTAGGCTCTCCAAACATCGCATCGCATCACATCGCATTATTTTGCCGCGGCCTGGCTCGTGTTCCGATTTTCGGCCGGGACGGCGTCTTCCGGGGCGTTCTGTCCGTACTGCAAGGACCGCACGTACGCGACGATCGCCCAGCGGTCGGCCACGGGAACCTGGGCTCCGTAACCGCTCATGTTGCGGATGCCGACGTTGATCGTGTTGTAAATGTGCCCGACGGGGCGGACGCGCACCGCATCCGACGGCAGCGACGCGACCTGCACCCACTTGGCTTCCTTGTCTTCGACCGCCATCTCGTTGACCTGGCCGTGCCCCTGGCCGTCGAGGCCGTGGCAGACGGAGCAGTAAATGTTGAAGCGGTCCTGGCCGCGCTTAACGAGGGCCGGGGTGACCTTTACCTGTTCGGGGAACGTGTCGAAGAACTTGTTCACCATCTTCCCATCCGGGCCCTTCACGCGCTCGAAGCCGTGATGGTAATGATCGTCTTCGTCAAGATGCCCACGGGCGACAGTACCCGGGATGGGAAGGCGGGCGGCACGGCCGTCTTCGAAGACTTCGCTGGATTGCTGGGCGTTGTAACGCGGCTGCGTGCCCATGTCCTGCACGAACGACACGCGCGGTTCGCTGCTGGGGATCTGGCGGGCGCGGGCGAAGAGCACCAGGGGAATCCAACTGCCGACGACCGTGATCAGCCCGACCGAGACGGCCAGGAATGGAATACGCGGCAGCCGGGGGGCGTGGACCTCGTAGGTCGCCTTGGGCAAATTCGCGGGGGTTTTGTCGTGCGTGTCGTGTGCCATGGGGCTTCTAGTCCTCGACGGTCTCCACGGCGGTTGCGCCGAGGCTTTGGAGCAATGCGGCGGTGTCGTGCTCGTCGAATTTCGCGTCCTGCGCGTCGATCGCGATAAAGAATCGGTCGTCCGTCGCCCGGCGGAAACGCTCGCTCTTGAAGAGCGGGTTGTAGTGCATCGGCAGGCGGTTGAGCATCAGCATGCCGAACACCGCGGTCAGCGCCGAGAGCAACACCGTGCATTCGAAGATGACCGGGATGTTGGCCGGCAGGCTCCAGTACGGCTTGCCGCTGATCATGAACTGGTAGTCGTATGCGTTGACGTACCACTGGAGCGTCAGGCCGCCGATCAGGCCACTGAGTCCGCCGCCCAGTACAAGCCAGGGGAGGATGGTGGGCTTGATGCCCATGACGGCGTCGATGCCGTGAATGGGGAAGGGGCTGTAGACGTCCCAGCGGACAAAGCCCGCGCTGCGGACGCCGCGTGCGGCATTCATGATCGCGTCGATGTCTTCGAATTCCGCGAGGAGGCCGACGAGCTCCGTGGTTTCTTCCTCGGAGGCGATTTCGGTTTCTTCGCGGGGTTCTTCTATGACTGTGCTCATGACGATTCCGCTTTTCAAATCATCGCATCGCTCGCACGGGCGGCACGCCCGTGTCACGAGAAAGTAATCGGCCGGCCTCAGGCCGGGGTCAGGGACGGCTCGACGCCCGGCCCCGGACGGTGGTGTTCGTCGGGCTGGAAGTCGGACTTATGGTGATCCCCGTGCTCGCCATTTCCATGGGCGTGGGCCTGGGGCATGACCGATTTCACTTCCGCCATCGCCACCACGGGCAGGAACCGGCAGAAGAGCAGGAACAGCGTGAAGAAGAGCCCGAAGCTCCCTGCAAGCATCATCAAATCGATGGGCGTCGGCTTGAACGGATACCAGCTCGACGGCAGGAAGTCTCGCGTCAGCGACGTGATGATGATCTCGAAGCGCTCGAACCACATGCCGATGTTGGCAAAGGCCGCGACGATGAAGACGATCAGCAGGTTCGTGCGGAATTTCTTGACCCAAAGGAACTGCGGGGCGACGACGTTGCAGAAGACCATCACCCAGAACGACCAGGCGTAGGGGCCGAACGCGCGGTTCATGAACGCGAAGCGCTCGAAGTGATTGCCGCCGAACCAGGCGGTCCAGAATTCCAGTGTGTAGGCGTACGCGACGATCATTCCGGTCGCCAGCATGACCTTGCAGCAGTTCTCGATGTGGCGGAGGGTGATGATGTCTTCGAGGCCGAAGTATTTGCGGGCGGGGATGGCGAGATTCAGCACCATGGCGAACCCGCCGTACACTGCGCCGGCGACGAAGTAGGGCGGGAAAATCGTCGTGTGCCAGCCGGGCAACTGACTGGTGGCGAAGTCGAACGACACGACCGAATGCACCGACAACACCAGTGGAGTCGCCAGCGCCGCCAGCAGGAGGTACATGCGCTCGAAGCGATGCCAGTGACGGCAGGAGCCGTTCCAGCCGAGGGCGAACATGCCGTAGGCGAACTGGCCGATCTTGCTCTTCGAGCGGTCGCGGAGCGTGGCGAGATCGGGGATCATCCCGACGTACCAGAAGAGCGTCGATACCGTGGCGTACGTGCCAACCGCGAACACGTCCCACAGCAGCGGGCTGCGGAACTGCGGCCACATGGTCATCTGGTTGGGCAGCGGGAAAAGCCAGTATGCCAGCCAGGCCCTGCCGACGTGAATGCCCGGGAACATCCCGGCACACACCACCGCAAAGATCGTCATCGCTTCCGCGAAGCGGTTGATCCCCGTACGCCAATTCTGGCGGAAGAGGAACAGGATCGCGGAAATGAGCGTGCCGGCGTGGCCGATGCCGACCCAGAACACGAAGTTGACGATCGGGAAACCCCACGAGACCGGCTGGTTATTGCCCCAGACGCCCACGCCGGTGGTGACGAGATACCCGATGCAGGCGCCCAGCATCCCGAGCAACGAGAGGCTGAACATGAAGGCGATCTTCCACCCGAGGGTGGTCGGCCGTTCCGCGATGGCGCTGACGGAATTGGTGATCGAGGAGAACCCGCGGCCGCGGAGCACCAGCGGGGCGCGCTGGCGGGCGTCGTCCGTCGTGTTGTCGATCTCTCCGACCGACGAGAAAATGCTTGAGACCGTTGACATGCGTCTACGCCTTCTTCTCTTGCGGGGCCTCTGACCCCTCGACCGGGTTCCGCAGCTTCGCCAGGTAACGCGTCCGCGGCTTGGTGTTCAGCTCTTCGTCAAGTACCGAATACGCCCGCTGACTATTGTGCAGCTTGCTGACCTGCGAGGTCTTGTCGTTCAGGTTGCCGAAGACGATCGCCTGCGTGGGGCAGGCCTGCTGGCAGGCGGTGAGGATGTCGCCGTCGGCGATGTCGGAGCCCCCGTTCCGCTTGCCGATGACGGTCGTGTGGATGCGCTGCACGCAATAGGTGCATTTCTCCATCACGCCGCGCATGCGGACTGTCACTTCGGGGTTAAAGACCATCGACTTGATCTTGTCCACCTGCTCGCGCTGCTGGAGATCAGGCATGAGCGGCCAGGGCTTCTTCAGCCACGAGAGGCCGAAGCGCGGGTCCTGGGCGTGGAAGTCGAAGTAATTAAATCGGCGGACTTTGTACGGGCAGTTGTTCGAGCAATACCGCGTGCCGATGCAGCGGTTGTAGACCATCACGTTGAGGCCCTCGCTGTCGTGCATGGTCGCCGCCACGGGGCAGACCTGCTCGCAGGGGGCGTTCTCGCAGTGCTGGCACATCATCGGCTGGAATACGACCTCGGGGTTCGGGTCCTCGGCATCGCCCTTGAAGTAGCGGTCGATGCGGATCCAGTTCATCTCGCGGTGCTTGAAGCACTCTTCCTTGCCGACGACGGGGATGTTGTTCTCCGACTGGCAGGCTACCGCGCACGCGTTGCAGCCGATGCAGGCGGACATGTCGATCGACATGCCCCAGGCATGCACGTCGGTGTAGTGCGTCGGGTTCTCGAAGAGCTGAAGCTTCACCTTCCGCGCGCCGACGACGGCGGCGGGATTTTCCGTGAACTCGGCGAGGCTGGCTTCCCGGATGATTTTGCCGCTCTCGTACTTTTCGCCCACGCGAACTTCGATCGCGCTGCGGGCATTGTTGTCGATGACGTGATGGTCCTGCGTGCCGATCAGCTCATAGGTACCGCCGGCCTTGGAGACTTTTGTGCCGGCTACGGCCCATGGGGCCTTGCTGGTGCGGACGGTGTAGGCGTTGAAACCGAGGTTCGCACCGATATGCCCCGCGGCATCGCCCCGGCCATAGCCCAAGGGAATCGTCACCACGCCGACGGGCTGGCCCGGCAGCACATAGGCGGCGAGCGTGAGCGAGCGGCCATCGGGCGTGTCGATCTTCACCAGATCGTCCGACTCGACGCTGATCGCGTCCGCGTCCTTCTTGCTGAGGAGAGCGGCATTGTCCCAAAGAAGCTTGGAGAGGGGATTGGGAGTTTCCTGGAGCCAGCCGTTGTTGGCGAAGCGGCCATCGTAGACGTGCGAATCCACATCGAATCGGAGCGTAAGGCCGGATGCGGGAGCGTCCGCGGCCGGAAGATCGGCGAGTTTGACCTTGGCATCCACCGCCTTGGATTCGCTGCCGAGGAGCACGCCCGCTTCTACCACCTTGCGGAAAGGCTTCTCAAACTCTTCAGTCGTTTCGGAGACGCCAAGCGGCCCGGCCCAAGTTCGGCGGACGATGTCGTAGCCGGCGGATTTCTCGTCGCCGGCAACGGCGGCGAGCACCTCGATGATCGACTTTCCGCCGTACATCGGCTCGATCAGCGGCTGAACGATGCCGGTGGTTCCGTCCCACGAGCGGGCGTCGCCCCAGCTCTCAAGGTAGTGAGCGCGCGGGACGTGCCACTTGCACGCCTTGGACGTTTCGTTGTCGTAGAGGCTTAGGTGGATCGACTGAGGCGCTTTGGCGAGGGCGGCGGGGAAATTCACATCAGCCGGGGCGTCGAAGGCGGGATTGCCCCCGAGGATCAGGACGGTCGTAACCGTTCCCGCGCTCAAGGCCGCGGAAAGATCCGCGATCGCCTGCATATGCGTGGGGCGGTCACCCGCCGGGTCTTCGACGTAGGTGACGGCCTTACCGGCTGCGCCGATCGACTCGTTGATCGCATGGGCGAGGGCGTGGGCGGCGGGATGAGCCGCGGGGCCGACGGCTACGACGCCCGCCGCACCGGCCTTCGCCAGGTCAGCAGCGGCTTGCTCGACGAAACGCACCTCGGTGTCTTTGAGTTTTTCTTCGCCCGAAATGCCGGCGACCTTCAGCTTGGCGGCGAGAGCCCGGGCAATCGCGTAGATGCGATCGGGAGATGTGCCGATCCGAATGTCCGCGACAGAGCCTGTGATGCTAAAGCCGCTCTCGGCGATGAACACCCGGCTCATCGAGGGTTTGTCGTTGTCCGCCGAGCGGCGCTTGGCAGCCCAATCCGCGGCATAGCGCGTGTGGGCCGGATGAACGCCCAGCAGATCGGCGTCGAGCGAGACGATCACGTCCGCCTGATCGAGGTGCAGCACCGGCCGCAGCGCTTTCTTCTCAAACGCCAGGCGGCTGCCTTCAAGCTCGGCATCCCGCGAGAGCGGCTCGTACTCGTACCACTTTGCCTGCGGGAATGCGGCGAGCAGTCGCTTGCGCAGGTCGGCCACGCTGGGGCCGGAAGTCGGCTCGGAGAGAATCGCGAAGCCGCCGCCGTTGCCCTTCAGGCCGGCGAAGTGCTTGCCCGCGACAGAGACGAAATCGTCCCACGTTGTCCGGCGATCGTGCGCGCCGGTGCGATCGACGACGGTGCGGCTGCGCTCGGGGTCGTAGAGTTCGAGGATGCTTGCCTGCGCGAAGGCGTCCGCCGACCCGTACTTGTCTTTTACGACGACAGAGGAAGGGTGAGTCGGATTGCCTTCGATCTTGATGGGCCGGCCGTCGTAGCTGGTAACGAGCAGGCCGCTGGCAACGCCTGAGAGTTCCCATGAAGTCGCGTATTGCTCGGGGACGCCGGGGATTCGGTCGCGCGGATTGCTGGAGTAGGGGGCGAGCTGCTCCTTGGGCCAGCGACGACACCCGGTGAGCGTGACGCCCGCCAGTGCCATCGACGCGGCCATGAGCTTCAGGAAGCCGCGGCGCGAGGAGGCGAGAATGGTGTCGGAATCGTAGCCCGCGAACTCCTTGCTGACAGCCTCCCGGACTTCGGGGGTGTCGGCGAGCTGTTCGAGGCTCCGCCAATACTCAATGCCAGTTGCGTGGTGCTTTATCTGTGACACGTGTAGCAGCTCTGCATGTAAGCGGTGTCGCGGATACCGTAATCCTTCTTCAGCGCTTCGCCGTCGAAGTCCGCACCGGGCGTCCAGTTCATGTCCGTCACTTTCACGTCCCGCGGCCGCAGGTGCGGGCCGGGGTTGCGGTGGCACTCCAGGCACCAGCCCATGCTCAGGGGCTTCTGCTGGGAGACCACCTCCATCCGATCGATGCGGCCGTGGCATTCGACGCAGCCCACGCCGTGATTCACGTGGGCGCTGTGGTTGAAGAACACGTAGTCGGGAAGGTCGTGTACCTTCACCCACTGCACCGGCTTGCCGGTCGTCCAGCTATCGCGGACAGGTTGCAATCGCACGCTGTCGGGCTTCAAGTTGGTGTGGCAGTTCATGCACGTCTGCGTGGCGGGAAGCGCGGCGAAGGCGGCCTTTTCGACCGTATTGTGGCAGTAGCGGCAGTCGATCCCCAGCTTCCCGGCGTGCAGGGCGTGGCTGTAGGGGACGGGCTGCGTGGGGGCATACCCGACCGCCATCGTCTTGGGCGATGCGCCGATGCCAAACGCCACCGGCAGGTAAAACGCCCCACCGACCGCGCCGAGTACAATCGCGGGCAACAGATAGTTTGCCCAGCGCGGGAACATCAATCGTTTTGAGGAGGTAATGCGTTCCGACATAGGTGCGGACGTTAAATAAGCCCTGAGTAATCCCGCCGACGCGACAGATCATTACGGGAAAAAGTGGTGTGTCAATCGTGCGAGCGTGTGGCAAATCGTCGCAGGCGGGCGCTGCCGTATGCGGGGAGCGAGCGGCGTGGCAAATCGACGTGATCCTCAAGTAACTTTCATCGAAAATGAATCGAAAAAAACAGCCGGCGATGGGACGCGCCGGCTTTGAGAATCGAATTCAGTTTGATGCTTCACGCGCGCCGACGGCGGCCGAGAAGGCCGGCCGCGGCCAGTGCGAAGATGCCGAGGGAGGCGGGTTCGGGCGAATTGCCCACGGGGGTGATGAAAGTGTTGTTTGAAACGGAGATCGTCGAAGCGCCGTCGGGGCCGGAATGGACGATGATGTCTTTTTGCACGATGATGTCCTGCAGCGCCGGGTCGATGGGGGCGGACATGGCGCTGTCAATGGATGCTGGCGACCCGTCGTCATAGAGCGTGATCTGCGGGAGGTCGGTAAGGCGATTGCCATTGCCGTCGAAAAGGGTGTCGATCTCCTGGGCATATGTCCCGGAGCCCGGGGTGGGTGCGGCTCCGTTAAACTGCACGCCGACGCCAAAGATAAACTGGAAGGGGGTGTTGTTCTGCGCGTGAACCTTATACGTGATAATGGATTCCTGGTCGAGGCCACCGATGGAGGCCCACGGCGCGCTGAAGTTGAGGCCAATTGAAGGGAAGTCGGGCGCGTCTACCGCAACGTGTGCCGCGTCCGGGGCCGGATTAGGGCCGGTCTTAGGGTTGTAATCGTAGCTGAACGTGGAGAACTGGTAATTGCCCAGAGACACGGTCGCGGCGGGGGGACCGACCAGCTGATCCAGGGTCGAATACCCGAGAATCGGTGTGGCTACGGCCGGGCTTGCCAGGGCGGCGAATAGCCCAACCGCCGCGAGGCTCAATTTCAACCCGCCGATGTTGCATTTACGCATTCCCATTATTCGCTCCCTCTTTCCTAAATACTGCGATCTCAACATACAATCGCGTGAACTAAAACACCCGCAAAAAACGGAAATGCGCTATGCCGCGGCCTCCACGCAACTACGTACCCCTCCCTGTTGCGTTCGAATACATGTTCAGTTCACGCGATTCAGTCCAGTTTTCGCCGACGGGCCAACATGCCGCCCACCGCCATCGCCAGTAGGCCGATGGACGCCGGCTCGGGGACTTGCTGAAACGTATTGTCGACGAACGTGATGTTCGCAGTACCCGCTTCAAACGACGTTGCGGACGACCGCACCTGGATGTCTTTGGTCAACCTAATGTCACGCAACCCGGTGACAGGGGTTTTCGACGTGGAGTCAACATTGATTGGGTTTCCGGGGCCGTAATCGACGACGTTGAGAGTTCCATAGCTGCTGAACCCGTCGAGCGATACCGCCTTTTCCGTGACGGTGCTGACGTCGAGCCCGACGCCTGATGGCGGGCCGCCCGTCGCCGTCCCGTCGAAGTCCAGCCCGATCGGCCCGATAAAATCGAACGGGGCGGAATCGAGGATGTGTACGCTGTAGGTGATCAGGGAGTCTTGATTCTGCCCCCCGGCAGACTGCCAGTTCGCCGAAAACCGAATGCCTTGAATCGTGGCGTCGGGCTGTGAGACAAAAATTTGCGTTGCCGTGGGAGCAGAGGTGCCGACGTACTGGAAGTTGTAAAACTGCTTATCCCCGATGTTGATTCCGACACTCCCCGTATCAATCAGGTCTTTGAGCGTCGAAATCCCCGGGATCGGAATGGGGGCCGCGTTCGCCCGGGGGGCGACCGCCAACGCGCCGACGGAGAGGGATGCCCAACTTAACGCACGGATGAAATTCCGCTGGTCGATCCTTAGCATCTTCCCCATCTCCCTGCCGCGTATGCGGCAAACCCAATCCACACTCCCACTTCCCTTCGACCTAACATGGACTTCGATTATTATGAAACGATTGTCGCTTGAGCAATTCCTCGTTATTTCGACCGCGAATTCTTACAATGGTGCAATCTTTGCAGCAGCCCAATCTGCGCGATGCAGTGCTTGAGAGCCGATTCGCACCAACCGAACGGAATAACGCTGCAAAACCCGCACGAAATGAGGCAAACTTCCTCGGAATCGGCCTAGCCCGCCCGAGTCCGACGCATGCTTATACATTCTTGCATTATACAAGTCAAGCTAGATATGTTCTGCCGGATTCAACGACTCCAACACCTTGCGCGACCGATTCGCCTGTAAATTCGAGCGTGGGTCACCCGCGCGGCGGCTAACACGGACGACCCTACCGGTGGAAGTGCCAAACCAGGAACACCACCAGCGCCAAGACGCACATGCTGGCGGCGTAATTCAATGCCTTGTGCAGTGTGCGGTTCTTCCTTTTCAATCGCTCCCCAATCTCCCGAATTCCAAAGACGTGCCGCGAGACGCGGTTGAGGACCCCGACTTTTTCCGTCGGCACGTTCTGAGCGGAGGTGATTTTTACGATGTGGTTGCTGACGAACTGGTTGATGCCGCGTGCGAACGACGTCCGCATGGGTCTTGCCACGTCGCAGAAGAGGATGATCCGCACTTCATCCGTGTCGTTCTTGACGCTGTGGATGAAGGTTTCGTCGAAAAGAATGTCCTCCCCGTCGCGCCAGGCGTAGGGGGTGCCGTCAATATAGATGCGGCAATCGTCCGAATTGGGCGTCATCAACCCCAAATGGTAGCGCAACGACCCGGCGAACGGATCGCGGTGCGCCCCCAACTTGCTCTTGCCAGGCAGCAGCGCGAAGAGAGCCGCGTTGACGGAGGGGATAGCTTTCACCATCTCCACCGTTCTTGGGCACAATTCGGCGGCGGAGGGGAGCATGTCGTCGTACCACTTCAAATAAAACCGCTTCCAGCCGCGTTTGAAAAAGGTGTTGAAGGCCAGATCGCTGTTCGTTTCCGATTTCTTGATGTGGCCTTCTTCGTAGAGCTTCCTGGCTTCGTCGCGAATGACCTGCCAATTCTCCTTGAGGACATCGAGCTCGGGGAAGCTCTGGCGGTCGAGAATGGGCTTGTTGGGGACTTTGGAGAAGAGATAGACGAAGCCGTTATACGGCGCCATGAGGGTGGAATGGTCCGTGAGCTGTCGCCGGAATTTGTGCCGGACCTTGCCTCGGAAATGTACGAAGAGTGCCGAGCCACCGTAAATTGCGAGCACGATGTAGCCGGGAGAAAGCGCCTTGAGAATGTGCATAAAGCCGTCCTACCCAATAACCAAATTGCCTGAAAATCAGGATTATCTTCTCCATCCACTTGAGATGCGGCAACGTATGGGAGCAGGGTATGTTAGGCAGCGTGAAATTCAATCGCGGAAGTCGAACACGGCGGCATAGCGCCCTGCTTCGCCATGCCGCGAGTGAATCGTCGCCTCAACCGCAATTTTTGTGGACGTTTTGCGGATGTGATGGTACAAATAAATTTTGATACATCCAATTGAGCTAGCAGCAGGGAATGAGGACATGCGAAAATTCAAAGTTTTGGCGTGCGCGCTGTTCGCGGCGGCCTCGGTTTCGACCGCAGGCGCCGCGACGGTCACCTACGCCACTTCGGCCGGGAATCAGCCTCTCGCGACCACAAGCGGGGGCAATGTCAACGCCACCGCCGTTATCACCACCGGAACCAACTCGGTCGAAGTGATTTTGCAAAACTTCCAGGCGGACCCCGTAAGTGTTGCGCAGGCAATCAGTGCTATACAGTTTACACTCAGCGGCGGCCAGACTTCCGCCTCCCTCTCTTCCTCCTCCGGCATCGATCGAACGATCAACTCGGACGGGACCTATTTCGACGCATCGAGCGCTACCTCCCGCGCCCATTGGGCGGTTGGCGTAAGCGGGACGGCAATTAATCTCGACGATCTTCTGGGAAATGGGCAGGCGGACGAATTAATCATCGGCCCGCCCCTCACTTCGACGGACCCGACCAAAAACAATCGCTACTACGACGCCGGGCGTTCCGACACACGGCCGGCGGCGCTTGCTGATTTTTGCCAGGCGCTGATGAGCGCGAACGAGTTCGTCTACGTCGAATAGGATTTGCCCATGTTTTACGGTAATCGGGACAGGTTGGTGACCCGCCGCGACTGGCTCCGCCGGGCGGGCGGCGGAATGGGGCTGCTGGGCCTTGCCGGGCTCTTGGCGGACGAGGGATTACTCGTCAGCTCCGCCCGCGCCGCCGGCCCGATGGCCGGCGCTTCCGACCCGATGATGCCCCGACCCCCGCATTTCCCCGCCCGCGCCAAGAGCGTGATCTGGATCTTCATCAACGGCGGCCCCAGTCACGTCGACACGTGGGAATACAAGCCTGCCCTCGAAAAGTACGACGGCCAAGCCCTCAAGGGGATGGACCCGACGACGGGTTTTTTCCGCGACGCGGTCGGGCCGCTGATGAAGTCACCCTTCAAATTTTCGCCGCGGGGGCAGTGCGGGAAAATGGTATCGAGCATCTTCCCGCACCTGGGCGAGCACGTGGACAAGATGGCTTTCGTTCACTCGGGGTACACCGAATCGAACAACCACAGCCCGGCACTGTTCATGATGAACTGCGGCCTGCCGCGGATGGGGTTGCCTTGCGTGGGTTCATGGGTGACGTACGGGCTGGGCTCGACGAGCCGGGACCTGCCGGCGTTCGTGGTGATGTCCGACCCGAAAGGACGCGGGCTGCCCAAGGGGAACGCGAGCAACTGGAGCGCGGGCTTTTTGCCCGGCGTGTATCAGGGGACGTTCCTCCAGCCGGGCGCGGAGCCGATCGCGAACCTGAAGCGGCCGGGCGCGATGAATCGGCAGGAGCAGCGGGCGCAGCTCGATCTCATCGCGGCGATCGACCGCGAGCACGAGGCGCAGGTCGCCGCCGAGGCGGAACTGACTGCACGGGTGGAGAGCTTTGAACTGGCCTATCGCATGCAGGTGGCAGCGCCCGAGGCACTGGACGTGGACAGTGAACCGGCGCACATCAAGGCGCTCTACGGGTTCGACGACCCGCGCTGCGCGCACGTTGCCCGCCAGTGCCTCGTTGCCCGGCGGATGGTCGAGCGGGGCGTGCGGTTCGTGCAGATTTATTCCGGCGGAATGGAAAACGAACGGAGCTGGGACGGCCACATCGACATCGCCGGCAATCACACGCAGTTCGCCGGGGAGACCGACCAGCCGGTGGCGGGATTGCTCGCGGACCTTGCCCAGCGCGGGCTGCTCGATGACACGCTGGTAATCTGGGGCGGCGAGTTTGGCCGTCTGCCCGTCTCGCAAAAAGGCGCAAAACCCGGCCGCGACCACAACCCCCACGCCTTCACCACGTGGCTCGCCGGCGGCGGCGTGAAGGGCGGCGTGAGCCACGGCCAGAGTGATGAAGTGGGCTTTAAGGCCGCCGAGGACAAGGTCAGCGTTAACGACCTGCACGCGACGGTCCTACACCTGCTGGGGCTTAATCACGAAAAGCTTACCTACCGCTTCAATGGCCGCGATTTCAGGCTGACGGATGTCGCGGGGAAGGTGATTCGGCCGGTGTTGGCATAAGGGCGGCCAGTATTCGTGACTGCAATGGCCTTACTCCCTTTCCCTCGTACTCGGGGGAGAGGGCAGGGGTGAGGGGCCGGGCGTGTAGAGGCGCGTTCAGCAAAGAACCACAACTCGACGTTCCGCCCCTCACCCTAACCTTCTCCCCCGAGTACGAGGGAGAGGGGACCAGACCACGCGAAATCTCGTTCCTAAACCACCCGCCGCAATGTGGTTCCCTGCACGACGATGGAGAACGTGACGACGCCGTAGGTGATGGCGACGATGAGGTCGCGGTGGGTGCTGGGGGGGAGGGAGAGGGCCATGGCGATGGCCAGGCCGCCGCGGAGGCCGCCCCAGGTGAGGATGGGGACCATGTGTTTTGCCGAGCGGCCGCGCAGGGCGAGCACTCGGACGGCGCCTTCCACGCTCAGCCATCGCGCCAGCAGCACGATCGGCACCGCCAGCGCCCCGGCGGCGAAATACCAGGGCGAATAGGGCATCACCAATATCTGCAAGCCGATCAGCACGAACAGCAATGCGTTCATGATCGACTCGATCAACTCCCAAAAATGCAGCAGGTCTTCGCGCACGTCCTCGGCCATGTTGAAGCTGCGGCCATGGTTCCCGATCAGCAGCCCGGCGATCACCTCCGCTATAGCCCCGGAAACATGGACCACCTCGGCCAGCGCGTAGGTAGCCATCACTAGCGCCAGCGTCAGCAGCACCTCGACGCGGAAATCATGCACGGTCCTGAGCATCCGGTAGACGATTGCACCGGTAATGAATCCGAGCAGGCAGCCACCCAGCGCCTGCTGCACGAACATGCGCACCACGCCCAGTTCTGTGACCGAGCCGTTCCCGTACACGTACGAAAGAAGCGTCAGGAACAGCACGACGCCGATTCCGTCGTTGAAGAGCGATTCGCCGGAGATGACGGTCACCACGTTTTTGGGCGCACCGACCGTCTTCATCAGGCTGACGACCGCGACCGGATCGGTCGGGGAGATCAGCGCGCCAAAGAGCAGGCACACGGGAAACGGCAGCGGCAGATGGATCGCGCGCAGCGCCATCCACGTGAGAATGCCAACAATGAACATGGACGCGGCAGTGGACACCACCGAG
>JAQGHP010000580.1 GCA_028288775.1 Phycisphaerales bacterium
GTGGACGTCTGGCTCAACACCCCCCGCCGGCCTTACGAAGCCTCGGGCACCAGCGGCATGAAGGCCGCCGCCAACGGCGTGCTGAACTGCTCGATCCTCGACGGCTGGTGGGTCGAAGGCTACGAGCCCGACCTGGGCTGGGCCATCGGCCGCGGCGAAAGCTATTCCGACCCCGGCTATCAGGATCAAGTCGAAGGACAGGCGCTGTACGACCTGCTCGAAAAGCAGATCATCCCCCTGTTCTACCAACGCGGCGTCGATAACACGCCGCACGAGTGGATCGCGCGCATGAAAAACTGCCTACGCAAGCTCGCCCCCGTCTTCAACACCAATCGCATGGTCCGCGAGTACGCCGAGAAGTTTTACGTCCCCGCCTTCGATCGCGGCGTAGTCCTTTCCAGCGACGGCATGAAGCGCGCCATCGCCCTGGCAAAAGCCAAGGACTCCCTCCGCCACCTCTGGGGCAACATCCGCATCGTCGGCGTCCACACCAGCGGCAACGGCCACTTCAAGGTCGGCGACAACATGCAGGTCGAGGCGCTGGTTGATCTCCCCGGCATCGATCCCAAGGAACTAACCGTGCAGCTTTACGCCGGCCCCGTCAGCGCCCGCGGCGAAATCGAGCACCCGCAAGCTCTCGCCATGTCGCACTCCAAGGCGCTGGCCCCCGACCGGCATTTGTTCGTCGGCACAATCGACTGCCGCATCAGCGGCCGCCAGGGCTTCGCCATCCGAATCCTGCCCGGCACCGCCGACTTGGCGACGCCGTTCGAGCCGGGGTTGATTCTATGGAATTGATGCAACCCAAAGTGGGGTGCGGCCAAGCGTGACCGATGCCCATGACCGACTCCCCACTTTTGCGCAGCCCCAAACCCCGTTTTCGACCCCACGGCGAGGGTTGCGTGACCGATTTTGACCGGTTTTGACCGATTTAAAGGCACTTTTCATAACAGATTTGACAAAATTAATATGAAGTGCCTCTGAATTGAGCTGCCGCGACATACAATCCAGAACTCTAAATCCAGCAATTGTTTACAAAAATAGTGGCTGCACTTTTTCCGCGCTCTGGACCCGTCCCGCTTTCCGCGTCGAACGGTGGAATGGAACTTGGGGCATTTCTTCTTCTCCCGTCGCGGGTGAACGGCCGGCGGAACGCAGGGCACAGATTACAAAATGGAAACGGCCCATTTCCTATTCCCCTACCTAATTGGACAGTTCCTGGGCGTGTCTTTAGTATGATTCTTGCCCATCCGGTCAAGGACTGAAAGATCAACTCGCTCGGGAGTAAACAATGGGGAACGGCCCGGAAATTGGATCTCTCAAGCGGCTGCTTTGCGCCGGAACGTCGATCGGCCTTACTTCGATAATCTTGCTTTGCGGCAATACCGCGCGGGGAGGCAGCATATTCGACGACGACTGGGTTCCGCCAACTCGGGATATCGGCCGACAAGACGTTACCAGGCCGGTTGCGCCGGAATCCAAGGTTGCCGTGCCGCCTCCCGCCCCGGAAAAGCCCCCGGAGGTTGCCCCTGCGTCCACACCGAATGGGGAGAACGGACGGCCCAAGGACAATGCCCCCAGGCAGCCGGTTCCGCTGAAGTCCGCTTTGTCGGCTTCGCGAAAATCATTCCGGGAGGCGTACGCCCGGGACATCGCCGACCGATCGCCCGGCGCGCGCAGGGCGCTTGCCGAAAAATTGCTGGATGCCGCCAAAATTGCGGCAGATAATGCCGCCGACCAATTTGCACTTTTGAGCGCCGCGGTTGAGGCGGCGGACGACGGGGGCGACCTGCCGCTCGGCTTTCGGGTTGCGGATGAAATATCGAGTGATTTCCTGTTGGACGGATTGGCGCTCAAGGCCGACACGGTTACCAAGACCGTTCGGACCTCCGACCCCGCCCTGGCGCCGTCCAACTGTCAGGCGGGGATGGCGCTGATGAAGGAGTTGACCGGGGCGGAAGAGTTTGCGATGGCGAGCAAACTCGGCGCGGTTCTGGTACGCGCGGCGCCCGGCGCTGTTTGGCGGCAGGCGGTGCAACGGGCAGTTCAGGAGACGGAAGCCGCGCGATCGGCACGTGATACGGCTCGGCTCAGCGGAGAAAAGCTTAAGAACAATCCGACCGACAAACAGGCAAACCTCGTGGTCGGCAAGTACGAATGCCTGGTACGAAATGATTGGGCACAGGGCGCAGCCAAACTCGCCTTGGGTTCGGACACCACGTTAGCCGCTCTCGCGGCACGGGACGTGGCCAATCCTGAGGATGGCGACGCCCAGGCCGCCCTCGCCGATGCGTGGTGGGAATACTCACAGAAGCAGGCCGGCTCCACAAAGGCGAGCATCGAGGCGCGTGCCGCGTTTTGGTATCGCAAGGCGTTGCCGTCTGCCTCGCCGATTAAAAAGACGCTCTATTTCGATCGAATTGCCAGGGGCGAGCGCGCCAACCACGAAACGGTCTGCCGGATGTACCGATTCGGCGACGAGTCCAACATGCGCCTCACCGCCCTGAACGACTCATCCCTGCCCGATGACCTCTCGGTCGCCCTTGAGCCGGGCAAGATCATCATTTCGGGCGTCAAGAAGAGCAACACCGTCGGGGGCGTCGGGTGGTTCGGAAAAGCGGGACTGGTCGAGGGAAAGACCGGCAGCGGGACGATCCGCGTCGCGCCCGACACCGTGCGGGACGGCCCCCATTACTACGTTTTGCTGCAGGACACTGAAGGGCATATCACGATTTCCCAGCTCGACCTGCGGGAAAAGGGCAGCTACCGCTGGTCGGTCCTGCCGTCCGAAAGCGGGGACGAGGTTGTTTTCCAAGTCACCGGAAGCAACGACACGGGAAAAGGGGCTCGCATGAAACTGCAATCGCTGAAGGCATTCGGCTTCGCCGTGGCGCAGCGCAACCCCGGCAGCACGGCCACGATGGCGGTTACGCTCGAATGAACTCCGGACAAACCTGTTCGCGACCGGATGCGTCAGCGGACATTTGACCCCGCCTTAATCTTCCGCCCGCACTCCGGGCACGTTCCGCTCATGTTGCCAGAGCGGTCGTAGCCGCATCTGGGGCAAATGCCCATTCTTCCGGCGAACGGTTGCCAGCGCCAGGGGCGGAGGGCGAGCCAGATGATCGGGAGAATCGCGGCGAACATCGCGGGTACCGGATGCGCGGGGAGCCGGAAAAAAGGGGCCATAAGCCAGTTATCAGCAATTTGCTTATGACTATTTTTCTTCGCCCATCAAGAACATGGAGCGCGAGGTAACCGGCCAGTTGGAAAAAATGGGATATCAAATTATCAGGTGACGCATGGAACATGATGGCCTTGTTCGCAAAGCGATTTTCGACCCCTCATTCTCGGGTTACACAACTGCCAGTGGAATTTTCATCGGCTCAAACGAATCGGCTTCCCGGTTAGAGGAGATTGGACCGGATGTTTTGCCATCAATTGAGAACGTGCTTGTGAACTCACGGATCGATATAGAGCAATATTATGATCGAATTTCGAGTGTACTTGTTTCATACTTCACGATCGCGCATTCCAATAATTCCGAGCGGGCTGGCGCTTTCTTGACAACGTTGCAGCCTCCATTGCTCGATCTCGCGCTTGCAGAAGTTCGCTTTCTGTGGGGTCCTGCCTGCGGTATCAATCGGCTTCGGCCGATACCACAATGGCTCTCTGCGTCGCTCACGAGCCTAGTGAACGCCAGGGCTTCGAAATCTATACTAGAAACCATCGAATGTATCGGTCAGCAATGACGTCGTGGAAGCCGGAAAAGCATGTAGGGTGGGTGTACTCGCCCACCTTTTCCCTTTTCGGGGGAATGGTGGGCGAGTACACCCACCCTACATGGCTGGGAATTCCGGCGCACTTCTCCGTTCCGCCCCTCACCCTATCCCTCTCCCCCGGGGTACGCGGGTGGTACGGGGGAGAGGGGACTAAGAGCGGGCCTTCGGCCCGACCGGGGCGACACGCCCCGGCTCTGAAAGTTGCCGTATGTATCCGTTTGAGTGGACCAGTGGCATATCGAACCCCCACCCAGCCCTCCCCCGGAGTACCGGAGGAGGAAGCGCGAATCGCCCAAAGCGTTACGCGCCTCCGCAGGCGGGGGCGTGACAAGCGTGAATTTCCCTTAGCCGCGGCGGTCGCATAAGATTCGACCCTATGGCCGATACCACCGCGACGAGGAAGTCCGCGCCCGAGAGCAGCTACAAGGAAACCGTTGAGTCCGTGCTGGTTGCGTTTATTCTCGCTTTTATCTTCCGTGCGTTTATCGTCGAGGCGTTTGTCATTCCCACCGGATCCATGGCGCCCACGCTCTACGGCGCGCACATGCGATTCCAATGCCCGGACTGCGGGTACCACTTTGACGTCGGCTACCACGCCTCCGACACCCCCAGCGGCGACGATGTGGACATCCCCTCCGAAGCGCCGCAGCCACGCGAAGTGCAATGCCCCAACTGCGGCTACACGCTTCCCGACAACCCCCCGAATGCTCCGCCGGCGTTGGTGCGCGTCCGTTTCGGCGACCGAATTTTGGTGCTCAAATACCTCTACCTGTTCCAGCCTCCGCGCCGCTGGGACGTGGTGGTGTTCAAGAGCCCGGAAGAAGGCCCGCGGCACATTCCCGAAGACCCGGAATACGGCCAAAATTACATCAAGCGCCTCGTGGGCATCGGCCCCGAAAACCTCGTCATCCTCGGCGGCGACATCTACACCGGCCCCTTGGGGGCGAGCAAGCCGCTGGGCCCGGACAACAAGCCGCTCTTCCACATTCAGCGCAAGCCCGCCTACGTGCAGGATGCGCTCTGGCGGACGGTCTACGACAACGATTACATCCCCCACCTGGGCAGCACCATCCACCGCTGGACGCAGCCCTGGCAGGAGGAGACGACGCCTTCCGGCTGGGCCGTTTCCGGTCCGGACGGGGCGGCGTCGCGGTTGTTCCAATACAACAACCTGACTGGGGCGGGGGCGATCGCCTTCAATCCTGATGCCGACCCCGAGACCCACGCACTTACCGATTACCTCGCCTACGACGAGACCGAACACCGCGAGCAGCGCTGGCGGCCGACTTACGTAAGCGACCTGAAGCTCGCCTGCACCTACACCCGCAGCGCCGGCGACGGCCCGCTGCGCATGCAGCTCACCAAATCCACGGACGCCTTCACTGCCGAGATCGCCCCGGGCAAAGTCCGCCTTCTCCACGGCAGGCGCGTGAACGCCAATAACGCCGCGGTCGAGGACGAGAAGGAAATCAAGTCGGCCGACCTCCCAGAATTGTCGGGGAGCAATCCGGTCCGGCTGGAACTGAGCAACGTGGACTACCGCGTAAGCCTGCGAGTCAACGGCCGCGAAGTTCTCGCGACCGAGGATAAAGATTACGCGCCCGACGTCGCCGCCCTGTGGACCCAGGAAGACCGTGATACGACGCAATCCGATCCATTTGTTAAGCCACTGGTCCGCATCATCGCCGAGCGCCAGACGGGGATCATCGAGCATGTTTTGCTCGCGCGCGACATTTACTATTTAAGCCACAACGGCGCCAGCCGCTTCTGGGGAACCGTCGATCGGCTCGCGGAATTGAAGGCCGGCGAATACTTCGTGCTGGGTGATAACTCCTACATCAGCGGCGACGCCCGCTACTGGAGCGACCCGGTGCGCCTGCCGCGTGAGGGATTGTCGTTCGTGGAATCTGGTCGCGTGCCCGAGCGGTTCATGCTCGGCAAGGCGTTCTTCGTCTATTGGCCGGCGGGATATCCCCTCTTCAAGAGCTCGTTCAACGCCGTCCCCGATTTCGGCGAAATGCGGTTCATTCACTGACCGGCAGCGTCACGGTAAACGCCGCCCCCCTGCCTTCGCCTTCGCTTCGCGCGCGGACCGAGCCGCCATGAAGCTCGGCGATGCTCTTCACGATCGAGAGCCCCAGCCCCATGCCGCCATGTCGGCGGGTGATCGAGCTATCCGCCTGCGAAAAGCGGCTGAACAAATGGGGCAAATACTCGGCGCTGATACCCTCGCCCGTGTCGATCACTTCGAGCCGGGCCTGACCATTCTGCTGCGTAAGCCGCACGTCCACGCGACCGCCAGCGGGGGTGAACTTGATCGCGTTCGCCACGAGGTTGCTCACCAGTTGCCGCAGGCGAATGGCGTCGCCCGATGCGGGCGTGGGCACGGCTTTCACCTCCAGGCGCACGCCTTTGGCCTCGGCGTGCATCCGTTCTTCCTCGGCCCCCGCCTCCACCACCTCGCCCAGATCGATCTTCTTCGGATCCGCGGCCATCGTCCCGTGCAGGATGTGGGTGACGTCCAGAAGATCGTTCACCAGCCGTGCCTGCTCCTGCGCGCATTGGACGATCCGCTCCACGGCTTCTCGCGATTGCTTCGGGTCGAGCGTGCCGGCCTTGAGCAGCTTCGACCAGAGCAACACCGCGCCGATGGGCGTGCGCAATTCGTGGGAGACCGTGGCGAGAAAGTCGTCCTTCGCGCGGTTCGCGGCCTCCGCGCCTTCCTTCGCCTGGTGCAGCGCCGCCCGGGCGCGGTCGTGGTCGATTGCCACCCCGGCCAGATGCGCCGCCGACTCGATCAAGTTCTTCTCCGCCGCTTTGGGCTCGCGACAGACCTGCGGATACAGGGCGAACGATCCGAGCACCCGTCCTTCCATGGAAAAGATCGGCTGCGACCAGCATGCCTTCAATTTAAACCGTGCGGCCAGTTCCCGGTATTTCGCCCAGCGGGGATCGCGCGATATGTCATCGGTTACGACCGCGGCGCAGTGGTAGATCGCCGAGCCGCACGAACCTGCTTCCGGTCCGATCGACAGCCCATCCAATTCGCGGCAAAAGGCCGCGGGCAAATGCGGCGCGGCCTTGCAATGCACATGCTCCCCGTCCGCGTCGAGCAGGAGCACCGATCCGGCCACGCGGTCGCATTGCTCTTCAATGGATTCGACGAGTGCCGTCAGGACCTTCTCGATGCCCTCGCCCTTCGCAAGCAGTTCCAGCACGCGGGCTTGCCCGGCCTTGCGCTGCTCCGCCCTCCGCTGTTCGGTGATATCCGTACACGTGCCCACCCATTCACGAATGGACCCGTCGGCCTCTAGAACAGGAACGCCCAGCGCGACCATATGCCGATAAACGCCGTCGTGGCGACGCAGACGGTATTCGGATCGAAATTCAGTTTTGGCGGCCGCCGCCGTCCGCCAGACGTGAATGGCACGCTCCAGGTCGTTCGGATGTATCGCGTGCAACCACCCCTTGCCCGCCGACTGCTCGAGCGTCTGCCCGGTGAACGCGGTCCATCCCGGAACATTCTCGACGACTTCGCCCACCGGATTGGTCGTCCACACGATCGGTGACGACGCCCAAACCAGTGAGCGGAATCGCTCTTCGCTGCGACGAACGGTTTCATCGCCTAAGTGCGGCGGCGATAATGTCGGGGGAATTGCCATAGGGTACCAACAATAACTAGACACAGCCGAGAGCTGGTTCGTTTGCTAACCGAAAGGGCGTGAGAAGGATTTCCGCCGCCGTGCCTATCAATCGACCGCATTGATTATTTGCTCCACTAAGAACGAAGTCTACGTTCCCAATTCCTTAGGCCCGCGCAGCCGCGTCCCATGAAAACATTCACGCTCAGCGTATTTTCCGAACGAGCGGAACAGGAGAAGAATGTCAAATACGGCATTGCGGCGCAGGCGGGAGTCTGGGTGTGTATGCCTAGTCGATC
>JAQGHP010000592.1 GCA_028288775.1 Phycisphaerales bacterium
CGGATTCCCGCCTCGGGCGCTTCGACCCCGCACCACCGCGCCAGCAATCCGAGAACGCGTTCGGGAGGCACACCCCGTTCGCGGTAATGCGCGAGCCGCGTGTCGCCGTGGCGCTTGGCGAGTCGGCGGCCATCGGGACCGACCACCAGCGGCAGATGGTGGTAACGGGGGATTTTCTCCGGCATCCCCAGCGCGCGGTAGAGGAGGATCTGGCGGGGCGTGGAGTCGAGCAGATCGTCGCCGCGAACAACGTCCGTGATTCCGGCCTCGGCATCGTCCACCACGACCGCGAGTTGATACGCGGCGCTGCCATCCGATTTTGCGATGACGAAATCGCCCAGTTCGCGGGCGACATCCCACGAGCGCGGGCCGGCGAAGGTGTCTTCGAACGACACGATGCCCTCGGGGACGGCGAAGCGGACGGCCGCGGGGCGGCCGGTCTGGGCCGCAGCCTCGGCCGGCGATGCGTAGCGGCCCCGGCACGTCCCGGGGTAGACGGCCGCACCGTCCTCGGCGTGGGGGGCGCTGGCCGCGGCCTCGACTTCCTTGCGGCTGCAAGCGCAGGCGTAGGCGCTGCCGCTCTCAAGCAAATACTCGATCGCGGCTGCATAGTGACGAGTTCGCAGGGATTGATAGACGGGGCCTTCGTCCCAATCGATGCCGAGCCAGCGAAGGTCTTCCATGGCCTGCCGGTCGGCATGGGGTTTTATGCGGGGGCCGTCGAGGTCTTCGATACGCAGGACGATTTTCCATCCCTGTTGGCGCGCGAGAAGCCAGTTCACCAGAAAGGTGCGGGCGTTGCCCAAATGGAGGGCTCCGGTAGGGGAGGGGGCCAGGCGGGTGATATGCATCAGTGGAATGTTATGAGGCCCGCCGAGCAAAACATCAACCGCACGACCTGCGGCAGCGGGCGCGGCACTATGAGAGGTGCTTTACAAGAGTGATCCTCATTCGTTTAGGTCAGTCGTTGGTAGAGAGACGCGGGCATTCCAATGTCGAATTGCACTAAGGTTAGTTGCAATAAGGTGCCTGATTGCATTATAAGCATAAATGGAAAGGGGGAGATAAGAAAGCGGGGCATAGAAAGGAACGTTGTCATGGCTCGACCAAGCACCGGGGCGAATTTGAACATCGCCCAACTGGAGCAGATTTTGAACAACCGCCGTACGGAGGTAGGCCGCCTCTCGAAACAGCGGAAGGACCTCCAGCGGAAGCTGGATGCGCTCGACCGCGAGATCGAGCGCGTAGGGGGTAACGGCAGCGTCTCGGGCGGTAAGCGCGGGACCCGTGCCCGCAACGAGCAGAGCCTCGCCGAAACGATCGAACAGGTCATGCGGGGCGTGGGCAAGCCGATGGGCGTCGGCGACATCACGACCGCGGTGGAGGCCACCGGCTATCGCAGCAACAGCGCCAGCTTCCGCGCGATTATCAATCAAACGCTTATCAAGGAGCGCAAGCGCTTCGCCAAGGCGGGGGAGCGGGGCGTGTATCAGTTGAAGAAATGATTGACTCCCTCTCCCTCCTAGGGAGAGGGCTGGGGTGAGGGTGAATCGTTCGAATTATAGAACGGCGGATTTCCAGGAAGATCCTTGGGCGTTACTCGCGAAAGCGTGTTCTCGCTATTTCCGCGCTTCACCCTCACCCCTGCCTTCTCCCAGGGAGGGAGACGGAGTAGGAGCATTCCGCTCATCCGATACGATCTCCCCATCGTGCAGGCGGATCACTCTGTGGCATCGGGCGGCTACGCCCGGGTCGTGGGTGACGACTAGCATGGTGCGGCCCGTGGCGACCAGTTCGTCGAATAGGGCGAGGATTTGCTGTCCGGTTTTGCTGTCGAGCGCGCCGGTGGGCTCATCGGCGAGGATGATCAGCGGATCGTTGACCATGGCGCGGGCGATGCAGACGCGCTGTTGTTGTCCGCCGGAGAGCTGGGTGGGGCGGTGGTCGAGTCGCTCGGTCAGCCCGACCCGCCGGGCAAGCTCCGTCGCGCGCTCTCGGCGCTTTGCCGGGGGAATCCCCAGATAGAACATCGGCACTTCCAGGTTTTCCAGCACGGTAAGCTGTTGAATGAGGTTGAAGTTCTGAAAGATAAACCCGATCTTCCGACTGCGAATTTCACTTAGGTCGTCATCCGTGACGGCGCTGACATCCTGTCCGCCGAGCGTGTAGCTGCCGTGCGTGGGCTTGTCGAGACACCCCAGTATGTTCATCAGCGTGCTCTTCCCCGAGCCGCTGGCGCCCATGATGGCGGTGTATTCCCCCTCCTTAAAATCGATGTTAATCGACCGCAGCGCTGCCACTTCGACCGTGGTTCCCGGCTTGCAGTAGATCTTGCTGAGATTTGTGACTGCTGCGACGGTTGAGGAGTGCTGAGGACTGAGGACTGAGGACTGAGGACTGAGTGCTGAGCGCTGGTTGCTGAGTTCTGAGTGCCGAGGGACTGAATCGTAAGGCAGCCCTGGAGATTGTACTTCCAATTCCGTTTTCACTGCTCCGCCGCCTTTCCTCAGCACTCAGTCCTCAGTCCTCAGCACTCAGCACTGTTTTACTCCCCCGCCCCTCTCGCGTTGGGCATCCCCTCACGGTAATGTTTTGCCCGTGGTCATTCCCTTATTTCTGATTCTTGTCGCGGGGCTGTCGGCGGGCGTAGTGGCGTATGGGACGCATCCGAACTGGGTGCAATACCAACACGGCCTGGAGCTGATCCTCTGGTCGCGACGGCTGCAGTGGCTATTGGTGGCGCTGTCGCTGATCGCCTGCGTGCTGCTCATCGCCATGGCGATCTCGGGGCGTCGGCGGGCGTGGTGGCTCATCGGGCTCGCGCCGGTACTTGCCCTCTTCG
>JAQGHP010000649.1 GCA_028288775.1 Phycisphaerales bacterium
ACGAAAGTCCGGGACTCCAGTACGGTACTGGAATCGCGATCTTCCGTGCCGCGCTGCCGGCGTGCCGGCAGGTAACGTAAGTGCCACGTTCGACACTATTTACTTCAGCGAGGGCGACGGGGCTCGAACCCGCAACCACCGGATCGACAGTCCGGTACTCTAACCAATTGAGCTACGCCCCCGTAGCAACAGCACAGTGAATTTATTCAGGCGGCGACGATTGTCAAGGGCGGCCCGGGATCACGCTACGGTTGAGTGTGACGGGGCCGGGCCAACTTCTTCCGCGCCGAGCCTGTTCCCAACGGGGTTTGTGGATGGGGAACGCGCGAGCTCTCGGTATAATCGCGCGCATGATACTGGCGGGAATTGATGAAGCTGGGTACGGGCCGTTACTGGGGCCGCTGGTGGTTGGATGCTGCGCATTTGAGGTGCCTGCCGACGCGGCGGGCGAGCCGCCGTGTTTGTGGACGCTGCTTCGCAAGCTTGTCACCCGTAACCGATTACGTAGCGGCAAGAAACTCCAAATCAACGACAGCAAGCTCGTCAACAGCGGGCCGCACGGACTCAAAGACCTCGAACGCGGTGTCCTTTCCATCGTCACGGCGATGGGCGAGCTTCCTCCCGACTTCGAAACATTCCTGGAACGGACCGCCGGCAATATCTGCCAGGAGATGGCCCGGTACCCCTGGTACCGCCGACCCGGGCAGGAGACCTTCCCCCTCGAGCAGGATGCGATGGGCCTGCGGATGTTTGCCAACGCCCTGCGGCTCGATATGGAGCGCACGAGTTGCCGCTGCGTTCATCTGGCCGGGCGGGTGGTCTGCGAGGGTGAGCTCAATCGCATGTTTCACGCCACGCGCAACAAGGCCAGCACGCTGTTTTCAGTGGCCGCGGTGCATCTGGATTATCTTCTCAACACTTACGGCGAACAGGATTTAGTCATCATCTGCGACCGCCAGGGCGGCCGGGGACATTACGGCGGGCTGCTGCGGCTCATGTTCGACGAGTGGTCCCTGGAAATCGTCCGCGAAGAGGAATCCTGCAGCGACTACCGCCTGCACCGCAACGGCCACGCGGTAAGAATCACCTTCACCGAAAAAGCCGAAACCGCCTGCCTGCCGGTGGCGCTGGCGTCGATGCACTGCAAGTACCTGCGCGAGGCATTGATGGGCCGCTTCAACGCGTATTGGCAATCCCTCCTGCCGGACCTCACCCCTACCGCCGGGTATTACAACGACGGCGTCCGCTTTTTGGACAGCATCAATCAAAAACGCAATGAGCTGGGGATAACCGATGCTCAGCTCATTCGATCGCGGTAGGGGTTTGCGTCCTCAACTGCCGCATGCTAACGTGATTGGGACTGTTGGAGATCGAACGATGCCGCTCGAAAAATGGTCCGATCGAGTTGTGGTGGTTCACCTGGCCGACGACCCGCAGTTGACGGATGACCTGCAAGCCGTCGAGCAGACGGTCGCGCAAGCGCCGCTGGACGTGGTGCTCGACTTCGGGACGGTGCATTACGTCAATTCATCGAACATCGCCAAGCTATTGAAGCTGCGCAAGCAAATGGCCGGCGCGGAACGCCGCTTGGTCCTGTGCAACCTTACGACCCAGGTCTGGAGCGCCCTGCTCATCACCGGCTTGGATAAGGTCTTTCACTTCAGCGACAGCGTAACGACCGCCCTGGCGACGCTGGAAATCGCCCGCTAGGAAATCGACGCGGCGAATCTTGCGTAAGAAGTTTGACGTCGGGTAAGCACATCCCGCCCGATTTGCGTTTCCCAGCCCCGGAGGGGCATAAGAATTTAGCCCACGCCGCGAGCCGTGGGGAAAAGGCGACGGGACAACCAGCCCCGGAGGGGCGTAAGACCTTAGCCCATGGCGCAAGCCATGGGAAAAGAATCGCGAAAAGCAATAGCCCCGGAGGGGCGTAAGAAGCGCGGTCCTACAGGACGGCCCTTTCCCCAAATGGCCCACACCTACGCCAACCTCCTCACGCACGTGATCTTCGGCACGAAAGACCGGTCCGAATTCATCGACGTACAACTCGCGTCGGCGCTGCATCCCTACCTGGGCGGAATCATCCGCGAACTCAACGGCACCGCCCTCGCCATCAACGGGCCAACGGACCACATCCACCTGCTCCTCGCGCTTCCGCCAAACCTGGCGCTCTCGGAAGCGATGCGCGTGCTGAAAACGAATTCATCACGTTGGGTGCATGAGCAGTGGCCGCGACGGCGGGCCTTCGCGTGGCAGACCGGTTACGGCGCGTTCAGCGTGAGTCAGTCGAACGCGGATTAGGTTTGCGCGTACATCGCCGATCAGGAAGAGCACCACCGGCTCGTGTCGTTTCAGGAGGAGTTCCTGGCGTTTTTGAAACGGCACGGCATCGCGTACGACGAGCGGTACATTTGGGAATGAGACCGCTCGTGCTCGAACGCTTCTTACGCCCCTCCGGGGCTGGTTGTCCCGTCGCCTTTTCCCCACGGCTTGCGCCGTGGGCTAAGGTCTTACGCCCCTCCGGGGCTGGGGACTCAGCTCAAATCGTTTTCGATGGTCCGATGGTTGGCGCGAACGCCCACCCTGCCTGGCGCGAATCAATACATCCGAGAAATACCACGGGCGGGCGTCATTCGACGCCCGCCCGTAGTGCTTGTTCTGACACCTCTTGATCGATTCAGAATCAGATATGCGCCCCGGCCAACTGAAGCTTGAGCAGCAGGATGGCCGCGGAAAGCTGCGGGTCGCTGGCCAGCAGATCCTTTTTGGGCTTCGCCTTGCCCTTGTCGTCCGTCTTGGGGGCGGTCTTGTCTTCGACCTTTTGGCTCTTGTCTTCGAGCTTGGGTTGGTCGCCGCCGGCGGGGGCGGCGGCCGCGGCGTCGCGGAGGACGTCCAGATCCTGCCTCGCGTCGATCGCGGCTCGCATCTGCTCGGGGGTCATTTCGACCTTTACATCCGGGTCAACGCCCCACTCCTTGCTGTTCTCCTCACGGTGCAAGCAGCGGCCGCTGGGGAGGTAGTAGTGGCTGGTGGTCAGCTTCAAGTACGCCGTGTGCTCGGCGAGCGGGAAGAGCATCTGCACGCTCCCCTTGCCGAAGGTGCGCTCGCCGACGATCAGGGCGCGCTTCTGGTCCTTGAGCGCGCCGGAGACGATCTCGCTGGCGCTGGCGGAGTACTGGTTGACCAGCACCACCAGCGGCAGGTCCGTGTCGTTTTCATCCGGCCGGGCGACGGCGACGGTCGGCTGGTTGCCGGTGTCGCGGTCGGGGCGGGTGGAGACAATTACGCCTTCCTTCAGGAACTTGTCGGCGACGTCCGTCGCGGCCGTCAGCAGGCCGCCGGGGTTATAGCGGAGATCGAGGATGATGGCCTTGGAGCCGTTCTCCTTGATCTGCTCGACGGCTTTGTCGAGTTCCTTGCCGGTGTCCTTGGTGAAGTTGGTGAGGCGCATGTACGCGATCTTGCTGTCGGCATCGACGGTGTAGTCCCATCCGCCGTGCGGGCGGTGGAGCCAGCCCTTGATGCTGTTCACCTTGATCGTCTCGCGCTTGATCGTGTAGTCCTTGGAACGGCCGTCGGGGCTGCGGACGGTAAGCGTCACCAGGGAGGCCGAGGGGCCGGTGATGGTACGGACGGCCTGGTTGATGCTAATGCCCTTGGCGCTCTTGCCGTTGATGTGCGTGATGATGTCGCCGGCCTTGATTCCGGCCTTGTAGGCGGGCGTATCTTCGAGCGGGCTGACGACCTTCAGGCTGCCGTCTTCGTCACTCTGGATCTGGATGCCGACGCCGCTGAATTCGCCCTGGGTGGTCTTGTTGAACTCTTCGAGATCGTTCGGCCAGATCATGCTGCTGAACGGGTCGAGTTCGCCGAACGCGCCATCCGCGAACTCGCTGACGAGCACCTGATCGGGCAGCTCGACGGTGTCGCGGTTGACGGACTTGATCTTCATCAGGGTCGTGCGGAGCGCGAGCTTTTCAGAATTGTCGCCGGTGGCGTCCTTGTTGGAGGCGACGGCTTCATCCAGGGCTTGAACGAACGCGGCTTTCTTAGCCGGGTCGGCGAGTTTCGGGAACGCCTTCTCCAGGCCCTTGGTGCTGACGATGGTTTGCAAACCGTTGAGCCCGCCGAGCGCGAGCTTCTTGTAGTTCATGTCGCGGTAGTAGTTGGTCTTGGCATCGACCAGCGCATCCCACAACATTTCAAGCTGCACGCCGCGAAGGGTCTCGTGCCAATCGATTTTGAACGTTTCGTTGTCCTTATCGACGGCGGGCTGGGTTTCGGGGGCCTTGGCGGACGGCTGGGTGGTGGGCTTGAGTAGCGCCTCGACTTCGTCGCGCTCTTTCTGGTCGCCTTCCTGAAGGTTCTTGAGGACATCGGGCGTGTAGAGGGCGAGCAGCCGCACGCGGCGGGTGGCGAGCTTGAGCTTGTCCTTCCACTGCGGCACAGCAGGCTCGACCTGGCTGAGATCGGAGTAGATCCGCAGGGCCTTGATCCACTGCTCGTCCTGGTCGTAACCCTGGGCGCGCTTGATCGAGTCTTCGACGAGGGTGTTCACCCAGTCTTCGGTGCGGAACGCCTTCTTATCGTCGGCGAGCAGAAACGCGCGGGCCGCCCCGTCGATCGCGTAGTCGGGGTGCTTCTTGTCCAGAAGCAGCTTCACATTGTCCACGGCCTTCTGGTACTGCTGGTGGCGCTCGGTGGTGAACTCCTGGCGCTGCTGCTCGAAGTTACTGGTCCAGCCCGCGATCCGCTCGACGATGGGGTCGTGGGACAAACCCGCGGCCTGGCCCAGTAGCTTGTTGGTCTGGTCGAATTGCCCGCGGAGCAGGGCCTTCAAGGCTTCCGCCTTGAGCTGCTCAACCGCCGCCACTTCCTGTGAAGCGTCGGCCATGACGCGGGCGGATTTGCCTAGAAACAACAGGCTCGCGACCAACGCGAAGGTCACTACCGCCCGATTCCGCGAAGCACGATTCATGGGGTTCATCCTTTGCTGTGCCGGTCGAACAATAGAACTCCCCGGACCGCCGGTCAAACCGGCACCCGTTCCCGCCCCATCCCATTCATCCTCTCATACCATTTATACAGACGCTGGCCGGGCCGCGGAGTTCGGGTTCAGGATTCAGGCTTCGGGAAAACGCGGGGATGCCCATTTCCTGCACGCTGAGCCCTTCCTCACCTCACTCATACCCGTTTCACGATCGGCCTGTTGTGGCCTATCGTTCTGTTGTAGCATGCGACAGCTTAGCACAAGTTGCGTACGCGCACGAAAATACGGATTTCTTTGCACGGATTTCAGGGTCATCGCAGATGCAAACGATCGTTTCCCAACTCGACGCCGCCTTCCGCTCGGCGATCTCAGCCGCCTTCGGCATCGAAGCCGACCCGCTGCTGGGCGCCAGCCAGAATGAGAAGTTTGCCGACTACCAATCGAATGCGGCGATGGGCCTGGCCAAGGTCCTCTCCGAAAAGACCTGCCAAAAGACCAATCCCCGCGCCGTCGCCGAGCAGGTCAAGGCCAAGCTGGCCGAGCTAAACCTTCTGGGGGAAATGGCCCAGGAAGTAAGCATCGCCGGCCCCGGCTTTATCAACATCCGCCTGGCCCCCGCCTGGCTGGCGAAGCAATTGGGGGCGATCGCCTCCGACCCCCGGCTGGGGATTGAAACCGCCGCCAGCCCGCAGCGGGTGGTGGTGGACTACTCCGGCCCCAACGTCGCCAAGCAGATGCACGTCGGCCACCTCCGTAGCTCGATCATCGGCGACGCCATCAGCCGGGTGATCGAATTTCAGGGCCACGATGTCATCCGCCAAAACCATATCGGCGACTGGGGCACGCAGTTCGGCATGCTGATCGCCTATCTAAAATATGGTCTGCATCTCTCTGGTTCGGGGGTTGACCCGAGTGGCGTGAGCTACCCGACCGGCAGTCCATTTGACGCGCCACACATTCAAGACTTGGAAGCATTTTATCGTGCGTCGAAACGGGCTTTTGACGAAGACCCCGCATTTCAGGACGAGGCGAGAAAAACGGTCGTCAGGCTGCAAGGCGGCCAACCCGAGGAACTGGCGCTCTGGAAGCGGATCGTGGACGAAACCCGCCGGCATTACGAGCCCATCTACAAGCGGCTGGGCGTGAAGCTCGGCATGGAAAACGAACGCGGCGAATCGTTCTACAACCCGATGCTCCGCCGGGTCGTCGATGATCTCAAAGCCAAGGGCATCGCCATCGACAGCGAAGGGGCCGTCGCCATTTTCGTCGAGGGCTTTGAAAACCCCCTTCTCATCGAAAAGAGCGGCGGCGGGTTCCTCTACGGAACCACCGACCTCGCCGCCATCCGCTACCGCGTGGAGAAGCTCCAGGCGAATCGGATCATCTACACCCACGATTCCCGGCAGGCGCAGCACTTTACGCAGGTTTTCACCGCCGCCCGAAACGCGGGCTGGGCGCAGAATGTCTCCCTCGAATACGCCCCCTTCGGCACCATGCTCGGGGAAGACGGCAAGCCCTTCAAAACCCGCAGCGGCGACACCGTCAAGCTCAAAGACCTCCTCGACGAAGCCGAGCGGCGGGCGCTGGAAGTAGTCCTTGAAAAGAACCCCGATTTTCCCGAATCCCAACGCGGCCAGATCGCCCATTCCGTCGGCATCGGGGCGGTGAAATACGCAGACCTCTCCAAGGACCGCAACAGCGACTACGTCTTCTCCTGGGACAAGATGCTCACGTTCGAAGGCAACACCGCGCCGTATATGCAATACGCGCACGCCCGCATCGCCTCGATCTTCCGCAAGGCCGCCGGCACCGGCGCGATTGCGCCGAACCTGGTGCCGCAACTGGAATCCCCCTTCGAGCAATCCCTCGCCAAGCACGTCCTGCGATTCCAGGAGGTGATCGGTTTGGTTTCGCGCGAGCTCAAGCCGCACCATCTCAGCGCCTACTTGTACGACTTGGCCGGAAAGTTCAGCTCGTTCTACGAGAACTGCGAAGTGCTCAAGAGCGAAGAGCCGACGCGATCGAGCCGTCTGCTGCTCATCGACATCACCCGCCGCACACTGGCGACGGGGCTGGAGCTTCTAGGGATCGAGCATCCGGATCAGATGTAGAGGTTGGCTTCACGCCTTCTTCTCCCCCGCCAGAACGAACCGGTGTAGCGCATGCACCGAATAGTCCGCGAACCCCACCCCCGCCTCATCGCGCAGGCCGAGGATTTCTTTTCGGTTGAATGACTGCGCGATGCTCACCCGCGCGTCGTGCTTCACCATGGGATTGGAGAGCAGCGTGAAGAGCCAGATGAACGCGTAGGAACTGCGGTGGCGGAGAAGGTCGGATGCAATAATTCCGCGCCGGGCGACGCGACCCATTTCTGAAAGCGCCTGCCGGGCCTGGGCGTCGGAGAGGTGGTGGAGGAACATCGATGTGAGCGTGTAGTCGAAGCTCGCGTCCGCAAAGGGAAGGCACAGGGCGTCGGCCTGGACGATTTCGAGGCGGGGGTCAGACGTTGCAGCTGCGGCTTCGCGGGCGGTGCGGGCGTGAAGATCGACGCCGACGATCCGCACGTTGAGCCCCCGCCGGTCGGCCCATCGCAGGATGGCCACGGGGATGTCCGCCGACCCAGTGCCGATATCGAGAATCGTGATGGGCCTGCCCTTTTCCCACTTCATGCTAAACCGTTCGAGCTGATGGAGCACGACCCGCGTGTAGCCCATCACCCGGTTGACCCGGCGGATGTACGCCAGGCTTTTGCGAAGCAGCTCGGGGTCCGCGCCCGGCTCATCCATCCACTCCGCCTCGCGACGGCGGGTGCGAAGCGAGGGCATCAGGCCCTCTTTCCCGAATAACGGTCGAAGTAGCCGCTGTAGTCCTCGTCCAAGGCCTTGTCGGCTTTGTCGGCGATGCGCTTGGCGTTCTTGGCGACTTCCGCGAAATAACCCGGCTCGGTCTGCAAGCCCTCCTCCATCGATTTCGTGACCTCAATGATTTTCGTGCAGGTGTTGCGGGCTTCGGCCAGTTCGCCCGGCTGCATGTTCTGCAAGCCTTTCTTGATCCACTTGTTCTGCCCCTGAACGCGGACTTCGCTGAGCGAGTTGGCGGAACTGGCGATCACGTCGACCCTGGTGCCGAGCTTTTCCACCCCCTCGCCCAGCACGTCCTTGGCGTGCTCGGCCAGCGGCTCCACGGTTTGCTTCGTCTGCTCGTCGCTCCCGTTGACCGCGAAATCCAGCATCTTGAGCTGGTTGATTGACTGATAGAGGTCCACGATCGCAGGGACGGCTTTCCCCTCCCGCGCCGCCTTGAACTTGGGTTCCAGCGTCGCCTTCTCGTCCTCATACAGCGCCTCGAAAGCGAGCTTGCGCTGCTCGGGCTCGATGATTTCCATGGGCGGGGGCGCGTTCTTGTCGGCCCCCTTCTTGTCCGCACCCGGGGCGGGCTTGCGCGTGTAGTGCAGGTCTTGTTCTTGTCCGCTCGCTACCCAGCCCGGGGCGGGCTTGCGCGTGTAGTGCAGGCTGATGGTCTTCTTGATCAGAAACTCATTCGCCCGGGCGATCGCGATCGATTTGCGATCCGGGGCCTCCTTGGCGGCCTGCGCGAAGGCCGCGCTGGCGGGGCTGGCCTCCTTGAGCCGCAGGTGCGTTTCGGCCTTGAGCATTAGCAGGTCGTAGTGGTCGAAATGCTCCCCCTTCCATTCCTTCGACCCCATCGCGCGAGTGAGCTTGCGGAGGACCTCGGGGTACTTGCCGTCCGTGAAGAGCTGATGGATTTCGTCGGCGGTGGGCAGGGGCTCCACCGCGCCCCGGGCGCTGGGCGCCAAGGCGGCGCAGACGACGCACAGGACGAGGAAAAATGCCAGGGTGTTGCGCATAAGAATATTGCCTCGGGAGGTCTGGGAGATTCTACCTCCAACTACGCGGAAAATGCCACGATATTGCAGGCTCACCCCCGCAGCAGTTCCGGCAGGACCTCCACAAAGCGGCTACGCGCCATCACCTGCCCGATCCCGGCCTCCCGCGCGCGGGCCGCGGTGTCGGCATCGACATGTGAGACAAATCCCACGACCGCGCCCCCCGCCGGGCCGGTGCGCCAAAGTCCCGCGGCTTCGATCGCCCCGGGGAGATTGAGATCCACAAGCAGTAGCCGCCCCGGCTCATTTCCCAACGCCCCCGGGTCGCGGACCATTTTTATCGCCGACCCGACGGCCTTGGCCGTGGAGGAAATCTTCGTGGCAAAGATCAGGTCGCGCACGAGTACGAGAACCGGGAGAGGGTCAACAGCCATACACCCATTCAAGCGGCATTCCCCCCGCCGGGCAAGCGGCGGCAAATCCCGAAATCTTCGCGACCTTTCGATGGATGACTTCACTGCGGAGGGGAGAAGGTGAGCCACGAATGGACACGAATGAATTGGGATTTATTCGTGTTCATTCGTGGCTCCAGCATTTCTTCTCGTCGTTCAGAGCGGTTCCGATAATCTCTCATCCCACGCCCCCGCAAACGCCGAAATGAGGAGGGGCCCTTTCCCCGCCCGGCGTGCGCCAGGGGGGTAAATCCGGCCGATGTGGGAAGGATTCCCGCACACACTCGCGAACGGAATCGCCAATGGATCTGGCAACGCTCATCGGGATGGTGCTGGCCTGGGGGGCCGTCGTTTTCTCGATGTATCATGCCTCGGAGGGCGCGCTCGGGGCCTACTTTAAGCCCTCGGAGCTGTTCCTTGTGTT
>JAQGHP010000734.1 GCA_028288775.1 Phycisphaerales bacterium
GGGGACGGGGGGAGAAGACGGATTAAGATTAAGATTAGGATATTGGGAAGCGGCTGCGCCGGCGGGGGGTTGGGCGGGGGGGTGGGACATCAGCGAGAAATGGGCCCTCCGGGGGACCAGCTTGAACGTTCGGTTCAACCGGCAGCAGGCATAGAAGAGCCATAGCCGCCAGCGGAGGAACCAGGGCACGCTGGGGAAGACCTGGCCGGCGAGGACTGATAGGACGGCGCTGTGGACTTGCATGGGGCCGGTGCCGTTGAGGAACAGCTCGCGGAAGGAGTGGTGGTAGTAGTTGCGGATGAGTTTGAAGAAGACGCCGGTGCTGTTGTCGATGAACCGCACGTAATCGCGGCGGGCTTTCTGCGGCGCCTTGGCATCCTTCAAAATCGCGATGACCTGCGTCGCCGCCTCGCGGCCGGCCATCATGCCCAGCGTCACGCCTGTGGAAAAGATCGGGTCGAGGAACGCCGCGGCGTCGCCTACCAGGAAATGGCCTTTGCCCGCGTAGGGGCGGCAGGTGTAGCTGAAGTTTGCGATGACCTGGTTGGTATTGGGGCCGGTGGCCTGGGCCATGCGCTCCAGCACCGCCGGGCAGCGGGCGATGCCCCATTCGAGGACGCGGTTGGCGGGGACGCCGGTCTGTTTGGCCGCGGCGGCGTCCATGACGAGGCCGACGCTCATGCGCTCCGGGTCGATCGGGATCAGCCAGAACCATCCTTCCTCGCACATCACGATCAGCGGGTTGCCCGCGTCGATGCCGGGGAGGCGCTTGACGTTGTGGAAGTGCGCGAAGTGGGCGACCTTCTGGAGGTGCCGGTCGGGCGAAGTTTTTCGCGTGCCCAAATGCCGGGCGAGGAAGGTGTTTTGCCCGCTGCAATCGAGCAGCCAGCGGCCGCGGATTTCCCCGGCGTCCGTCGCCAGGGCGACGTCGCCGTCGTCGAGCTTCAGCACTTCCTTGACCGTCACGCCCTCGCGCACGTCGGCACCGGCGATCCGCGCTTGGTCGAGGAGCATGCGGTCGAACGGGGCGCGCTCGATGTTGAGCGTGCGGGATGCCGGCGGCAGGGCGCTCTGGAAGCTGAAGGAGATGTTGTGCCCGTCGCCCATGGCGAATTCCACGCCGTACTTGGGCGTGCTGGGGACGGATTTGACTGCCTCTTCGAGGCCCAGTTCCTGGAGCAGGGTGAAGTTCCGCGGGAGCAGGGACTCGCCGATGTGGAAACGCGGGAAGGGCGTCTTTTCCAGGACCACTGCGCGGAGGCCGGCGCGGGCGAGGAGCATGGCGGCGGTTGCGCCGGCGGGGCCGCCACCGATGAGGATCACGTCGAAGAATGGGGTGTCTGGCATGAGAGAACGTCGCTGTCAAATGTGCTCAGTCGCGGGAGAATGCAGAGTGCAAAATGCAAAAGTCAGAATGAGGAGCGGCGGGAGGGTGGACCTCCGGTCCGACCGCTACGCGGTGAGGATGATCCGCTTTAGTTCATTTTGACTTTTGCATTTTGCATTTTGCATCCTCACTTCGCCCCTGCGCCACTCCTTCGATCTCCACCAGCAACTCCGCCCGACACAAATCCGCCCGCACGTACTCGACGTTGGTCGCGGGCCCGAAGGCTTCTTCCACCATCGACGCGATGGCGGCGCGGTCGTCTTCGCGGACGTGGTAGACCCGCAGTTCGCTGAAGCGTGCGAAGCAGGCCGCACGCTGGTCCTGCGAAAAATCGTCCGTCCCGTCCGGGCCGACGTCCGCGGCCAAGATCAGGTGGGCGAGGTTGTCGAACGTTTCCTCCGTCTGGCGGCGAAGGCACTGGGGATGGATGGAATCTTCCCCGCGAATGCTGGCAGTGCCGCCGACGAAGATCAGGCCGGGGCGATCACCTTCGCCCGGCAGCGCCGTCGCGCGGGCGAAGCATGGGGGCCGCGGGCCGAACCGCCGCGAGTAGTGATAGGGCGCGACCTGCCGGGGGTTGGCGATGGCCAGCCCGGGCGATCGGCTGCCCAACGCATGCACCACGAGGTCTTCCCCGTCGTGCCCGACCGCGGAGGCGCTGGGGACGAGGCATTCGAAGGCGGATGTCCCGCCGAACCAGTCGCGGTAGGCTTTGAAGCGGCCGGCGTTGAAGGTCATGTAGCGGTCGAGGCCTTCGCCTGCCGGGGCGTGAATCTGCGGGAGGTGGTTCCAGATCCGCACGGGGTGCGGGGCGGGGCCGGATTGCAGGGCGCGGGCGAGGGCGTGGTAGACGTCCGCCGTCCGGCGTTCGAACTCCGCAGGGCCACATTGCGCCCCTTTTGGGAGACTAATGCTCACCAGCCGAAAGTCGCGCGCATCGGCCACGTGAACGGTCAACCCCGCAGGCCCGTCCGCGCGTCGCAACGCCGCCCCGTCCAACAGATCGTTGACCCACGGCGGGGGACCGACACGGACAAATGGAACGGTTGAAAACATCGTAGGCGGCGGAGTCATGCGTGATGGGTACAACAACCTCTGCGGCTCCAAGCCCCGGAAAACGGGCACATCAAAGCTTAATGAATTTATAAGAGTGAGGCATCGCTCACAAGGGCTGGGGACGGTCGAAAAGCGTGTAGATCACCGCGAATGTGAGAGCCTGACACTCGCGGTAGTGAGTCAGTTTGATAGGTGTGATGGGTGCCACAGGTCGGCGCTCTCGCAAACCTATGCATTTGCGGCGCTTATGGAAGCACAGGTCCGGGAGTACCGCGACCTCTGGCGCCGCTCGTTTCGAAGTGACCCACTACCCGAAGCACCGGAACTTACTCTACCGCGCTGGGGACCCCATCCCCCCGTTGCCGCGGGCGGCGGCCATCGAGAACGCGCTTGATCATGCCCTGCAGTTTCATGAAATCGATCGGCTTCACCATGTGTTCGTTGAACCCCGCGGCCCGCGCGTCCCGCACGTCGTCCTCCATTCCATAGCCGCTGACGGCGATCGCGGGGATGGCGTGCCTGATGCGCAGGTGCCTGATCACGTCCAGCCCACTCCCATCCGGGAGACCCAGGTCGCTGATCACCAGGTCGATCGGCAACGAGTCCACGCACGTCTTCGCCGATTGCACATCGCGGGCGAGCGTCACCTTGTAACCCAGCGAAGACAGGAGGCGCATCATCACCTCGGCGGTGGTCTCGTGATCCTCGACCACCAGGATGCGAAACTCGCCGGCGTGGTGGTCCACCTCGGGGATGTACTTGGAGGCGCGGGAGATTCGCTCGGCGGTGGTGGAAAGACGGACGGCGAAGGTCGCCCCTTTGTTCCTCCCCTCGCTCTGGACCGAGATCGTGCCGCCGTGAAGCTCTACGAGCGCCTTGCAGATCGCCAGCCCCAGGCCCAGGCCGCCGTAGCGGCGAGTGATGCCGCGGTTGCCCTGCTCGAAGGCGTCGAAAATCCTTTCCGCGGCGTCGGGCTCGATCCCGATGCCGCTGTCTGTCACGGACAGCAACAGGTCGCCGTCAGGCCCGTCCTCGGTCCGCAGCGTGATCGAACCGCCTTCGGGCGTGAACTTCACCGCGTTCTTGATCAGGTTCCAGAACACCTGCGTCAGCCGGGCCGAATCGCCCCACACGTGGTGCCGGTCGGCGTGCATGTCGGCGACGAGCCGGAGCTTCTTGCGGCGGATGTCGCTTTCGCAGCACGCCTCGATCGCGTGCCGCAGGAGCATGTGCATGTCGATCGCCTCGTGGTGCAGCTCGAGCTTCCCGCGGGCGATGCGCGTGAGGTCCAGCAGGTCGTCGATGAGCCGGGCCTCGAGCTCGACGTTGCGCTTGAGCACGTCGATGTCTTCACGGAATTCGTCCGGGAGCCGGCGGTCGTGGGCCATCGACGTGACAGTCATCAACACGGGGTTGAGCGGCGTGCGCAGCTCATGGGACAACGTCGCGAGGAAATGGTCCTTGGCCTTGTTGGCCGCCTCGGCCTGCGTGCGAGCGGCCTGCTCGCGGGCCAGAAGATCGCGCAGCTCATACTGCCGACGCCGCGCGCGAAGGGCGGCGCGGATGGCCGTCGTGAGCGTAAGGATGCGCACCGGCCGCTCCATGAGCGTGACGTTCCCGCGCGGGTTGAGCACCTTCGCCAGGTGAAAGCTGCTGCGCGTGGTCCTGCCGCCGCCGGTCAGCACGAGCAGGGGGATTTCCGACCACGGCGCCTGACGCCCGATGGCCGCGAGGAGCAGATCGAGTCCCGCGGCGTTCAGCGCCTCTTCCGCGAGCACCACCGCGCCGGCCGGTTGCAGCATTTCCTCGCAGAGCCTCTCGACGTCGAGGCACACCGCCGTGACAAAGCCCGTGCGTTGCAGCACGCCTGCGATGAGCGGCGCGTTGCGGCCGCGGGGTGCGAGGATCAGCACCCGCTCTTCGGGGTTATCAGGGGGGATGTCAGGCGTTTCGTCCGCCATGGGCTGCCTCGAGCAGATTGCCGCCTTCCCCGCCGTACACTGGATTCCCGGTCAGCACGCCATGGAAATTCGTGAGGGGCGCGCCGACCCGCACGCGGTCGGGCCCGATCTCGAATTCCCGGACGGCCGCCTCGTGGCCGCCCGTCCGCTTCTTCAGCGCGGATATCGCCTTGCGAATCCGACCCGCATGCTCGAAATACCTCAGCAGGATGACCGTGTCGCACAAATAGCTGGCGTCCACCGCGGCTCGGACGCCGTCGCCCATCAGCCCGTGCTGCGCCACCACCAGCAATGTGCAGACCCCCATGTTTCCAAGATATGTCAGCAGCTCGTGGAGCTGGATGACCAGAAACCGCTCATCCGGCGTCGCGCTCAAATATCCTGTCAGGCTGTCGATCGCCACCACCCGCGCGCCGTCGCGCTCGACTGAATCGCGGACCATCTGCGCGAACTCGCCGGGCGAGAGCGCGCCCGGATCGACCTGCACCATCTTGATCAACCCCGCGTCCACGTTCTTCTGCATATTCATCCCCACCCCATCCGAGCGGCTGATGAAGTTCTTTGCGCTCTCGTCAAACGTGAACACGACCGCGCGTTCGCCGCGCGACGCCGCGGCAGTAAGGTACTGGCCCACGAGCGTGGATTTGCCCACCCCCGCCGCGCCCAGGAAAATCGTGCTCGTTCCCGATTGCAGCCCCCCGCCCAGCGTTTCGTCCAGTTCCGCCAGCCCGCTGGAAACGAGGCCGCGGGGCGGGACCGTCGAATGTTCGGACGCGACCAGCCGCGGGAATACGACCACGCCGCCCGTCTCCACCTTGAAGTCGTGATACCCGTCGTCGAACTTCACCCCCCGGAGCTTCACCACGCTGAGTCGGCGGCGCTTGAGGCCAAACCGCGGCAGTTCCTGCTCCAACAGGATCACGCCGTGTACCAGCGTGTTGGACTGCAAATCCCCCACCTTCTCCGCCGACCCGGCGTCGAGCAGGAGCACCGTGCTGCCCCGCCCGATGAAGAACTTCTTGAGCGCCAGCAACTGCCGCCGATACCGCAGCGGGTCGCGGGCCAAAAGCCGGACTTCCGAAAGCGAATCGATCACGACCCGCGCCGGCTTCACCTTTTCCGCCTCCGCAAGCAGCGTCCGCATCACCGCCCCGAGCTCGACCTCGGACGGGTGAAAGACGTCATACGATTCATCCGTATCGAGGTCCTCCTCGTTCATGCCCGTCTGAATCTCGAAGACATCAATGCCATCGAGGCTCCACCCGTGCGACGCCGCCACACCCTCCAGCTCCTCCCGCGTTTCGCCGAGCGTCACGTACAAGCACCGCTCGCCGAGCCTGCGCCCCTCGAGTAGAAATTGGAGGGAGAGGGTCGTCTTGCCGACCCCCGGATCGCCTTGAACAAGGTAGAGGCGGTCCTTCGGAAGGCCGCCATTGAGGATCATATCCAAACCGCTGATTCCGGTCGGAACGCGTGGAAACCTTTTCTCTGCCATAGACACGACTCACCTGAAACAAGCCGCGAAGAACCCTCGAATCCTTTCCATTCCAGCCGTGCTTCCACGTCATGATTTACCGTAGGAATTGGATTTTTGTCTACACCCGAAACGCCCCCACCTTCCGCCATTCGCGGCTGGCTTTTTCCCGATTCCCGGACGCCTCCCACGGGAAAGCCGCAGACGAAAAACCGAACAGCCGTTGTCGCCAACGCCCCTGTGGTTTACAGTCTCGACCTCGAAAGAAGCTGGCCCGGCTGTTGCTCCAGCGGCCCGGACCGTGTCCCCTATCCATGACGCCTCAGCCCCTGCGCAGCATTCGTCGGACAAACCCCTTGGAGCCATCGAGCCTCATCCCTCTCTGCCCGTCGCAAGCGCCGGCTCTCCTGCGCACCGTCCCCACGCCGCGCGGGGGAATTGCTCCCGCCCGCCGCGTGCAACGGAGCCGATCCTTTGAATGGGGCCGATCGATTTTCCCGGTGCTGCTGTTGCTCCTGCTTTCCGCTGGGGGCTGCACGACCATTCGCGTCACCGATCCGCCGCGTAGCGCGGATGAGGAGTTCCTCATCACCGGCGCAGCCGAGTCGGCGGTGCAGCAGCTCTCGACCGACATGCTGCGCGACCGCATCGTCTATGTGGACACACAGTTCCTGATCCCCACCCTGCAGCCGACCGCGCCCGACCCGACGCTTATCAACGCGCTCGCCCGCCAGCCGTCGCCCGATTACCTGTTCCTCATTGGCGAAGTCCGGGCGAAGCTGCTCAAGTCCGGCGTGCGCCTGACGGGCGCGCGGGAGAAGGCGCAGGTCGTTTTGGAGCTGCGGAGCGGCGCGCTGAGCACCAACCGCCTGGAATACCTGCTGGGCATTCCCGCGTCCTTAATCCCATCGGGTGCGTTCGGGGGAGTGTTCGGCGGCTCGAGCTCGGTGGCCGTCAATTCGCCCACCGTCGCGGTCCCGGAATTGTCCATCGTCAAGAGCACCAAGCAGTATGGATTTGCCAGTGTCTCCTTCGTGGCCTACTGGGCCGATTCCGGCGAGCTGCTTTCCGTCTCCGGCCCGTTCGTCGGCCGCACAGCCCGCGAGGATTACTGGATCTTCGGCACCGGCCCGAGAACGATCGGGAATATTCCGCCGGCACAGAAGTAGGTATTGGTCGCTTGTTCTTTGTCTGTTGTCAGTTGTCAGTTGCGGCAGAAGGTACTGGTGGGCTGACTATCGCCGCCGGAAACTTCAAGGCCTCCTCCGTTTCCCCCACTGGCAATGGACAACGGGCAACTGACAACTGACATCCCCCAAAATGCCCGACACCCCCGCCCAGCCCGACCCGCCCAAGACGCCCGCGCGGAAGAAGCGCCACTGGGTCCTGCGCTTTGCCATTTCACTGATTGTTCTCCTCCTCGTTTTCGCCCTCATCGTGCAGATCGTGTTGTGGACGGACTTGCCGCGGGGAATGGTCGTGTCGCGGATCGAGCGGGAACTGGGGCTTCGCGTGACCGCGGCGTCGCTTTCCACCGGCTGGCTGGGGTATACGCAACTCGACGACGTCACGCTGGCGCTGCCGCTGGCGGAGAAGGCGTTCCTCGACGTCAAGTCGATGAAGATCAAGCACACCTCGCTCATCGCGCTGATGCTCGGGCGGGCGGTTTCGGTGAAGTACATCGAGCTCGATCAGCCGCACCTATCCGTCTACCAGGGGCACGGCGGGCGATGGAACATGCAGGAAGTCGCCGAGCTGCTCCAACGGGCCGGCGGCAAGCAGTCGGGGACCGAATCGGCCCAAACCACCTCGCTCCCGCAGATGCCTTCCTTGCGCATCATCGACGGCGTGATCTCCATAATCGACAACCGCAACCGCCAGGCGACCATCATGCCGCTCGAAGTCAACGGCTACGCCGACACGCCCGTCTCCTGGAAGTACGACATCCAAATCCGCCCGCGGGTGAGCCTGACCGGCCGCCTCGTGCCGGGCGGCGACTGGGGCCAGGAACTCACCGGCAAGCTCCAGGACCTGGGCGCGTGGGCCGCGCCCTGGGCGCCCGACTTCCCCTCCACCGACATCGATTTCACCTGGCGCGGCGCGGTCAACAACGGCTCGGTCAACGGCCGCCTCGACCTGCAGAAGCTGGCCGTCGGGCGCGCCCAGGCTTCCGGGTCCGTGAACGTCGGCGACTCAGGCGGCTCGTTGACCCTGCGGCCGGTCAACTTGCTGATCAAGACCGGCGAGCGCGTCCTGCCCGAGTTCGCACTCGCCTCCGGCCTCTTGCAGTACGACGGCAAGGACAAGCCCCTTCGCGCCGAGCAATTGATGCTCGTCGCCTTCGGCGGGCCCGCGGTGGTGAACGCCTCCTACGACCTGAACGCCGGCTCGGGGCAGTTCGCCGCGGTATGGCATAACCTCACCTTGCCGGGCGATGGTATTAAACACAGTGGATCACTCGACGTGACGCTCGCCCACCCATTCCCCAACTCCCCCTTCGCCAGCGCGATCCGCCTCGACGCATTGCTGGCCTCCACGGGCACGACGCCCGCCGGCCCCTGGGATGGAAAGGTGAACTTCCACGCCGCGGGCGGAGGATGGACCAATTTCGACTGGAACGCGGACGCCCCCACGCTCGAGTGGCGACGCCACGGGAGCTTGATCGCGATCAACGGGCTGAAAATGACGGGCGGATTGCACCCGGTCGGCGACCCCGCCGCGACGTTTCATCCCCTGCTCCTCACGCTCGCCACGGTCGGCCTCCCCGCCGACAACAGATTGGCCGGCAACGGCAGCTTCCTCTTCGACCCTAAGAAAGACGCCCTCGAGCCCTGGCGGCTCTTCCTCCAGGGCGAGCATTGGCCGTTCCACCCCATCGAAGGCACCGAGCTCGCCTTCTCCCTCGACGCCACCGGCGACAACAAAATCGTCCACATCAACAACTTCATCCTCAAGAGCCCGGATGCCCAGTTCAGCGCCAACGGCACTTATACCTACGGCATTCCCAAGCCCCTCGCCATCAACGTCACGATCACCAACGCTCCCCCGGCGCAGGCGCCCGCCGCCCTCGCGGCGAGCCCTCAGCGCCAAATCCTCCGGGGCGACATCCAGGGCCATCTGAGCCTCGCCGGCACGCTCAGCCCGTGGAAGCTGGATCTCCGCGGCGACCTCTCCGGCCGCGAGCTCGACATCCTCCAATACCACCTGGGCGACATTGACATCCACCTCGCCGAGTCGAGCAAGATCGACGACACCGGCGTCGCCGTCCGCACCCAAACGCTCAACCTGCTCGGCGGGCGCTGGGACCTCGACGCCGTCTACGGCTTCGAGTCCGATACCCTGGGCGTGAGCGTCCGCGTGGGCGATCTCTCCCTCCCGCGGGTTGCGGGCGTGATCGGGCGGCAGGACGTCGCCGGCACGATGGACGGCGCGATCAACCTGTTCATCCCCGGCCTTCAGCTCGACCGCAACCGCATCGTCATCCCCCCCTCCACGTTCAAGTTCCACAACGTCGCGCTCCAGGGCCGACAGACCTTCGACGAGGCGGAAGCCACGCTCGCGCTGGACGAGGGCCGCCTCACCGTCGACCCGATCAAGCTCCGGCACGGCGACGGCCGCGGCCAGTTGCGCTTCGCCATGGACCTCAACAACCCCCGCCGCATCGAAACCGGCGCGACCGTCGCGGCATGGCCCTTCGACGTGCCGGGCGGCGGGCGCGCCGACCTCTGGGCGGGCATCCCACAATTGCTGATCGATCTCCCCGACAGCAGTTCCCCCGACCCCGCCAACCGAAAGCTCCGCGCCACCGCCCGACAGATCGACCTCCGCGCCACCACCGCCCTCAAGCAGGGCCGCCTCGCGGAAATGAACGCGCACGCCGGAATCGAAGGCCGCGTGCTCGACGTGCGCAGCATCCACGCCGACCTGCTCGGCGGCAGGATGGACGGCTTCGCCCGCGCCGATTTCGACGAGCTGACGAAGGCCACCGCCGAGGCGACCTGGGAAAATCTCGACTTCGCCAAGCTCGCCGTGCTGTTTCCCGGCCTTAAGGATCTGGGCGGCGAAATGAACGGGCACGCCCGCCTCGCCCCCGCCACCGTGCCGCGGCCGCGCGAGCCGCTGGCGCTGCTCATCTCGAGCACGACCAAAAATGGCCACTGGCGGACCGTGCCTGTGGGCGACATGCGCTTCGCGGCGTATCTCGGTCCCAACGTCGAGGACCCGGGCGGCGGGTGGCGCATGGTAATGGACGACACCCCGACCGATCCGAGCTTCCTCCACGCCGCGAACGGAACCGTACACATCTGGGGCCGCTTCGGCGCGCACGCCGGCGGCACCTTCTCCAGCCAGGCGCAGCTCTCCTTCGCCGACCTTGACCTGAACGCGCTCGTGAAGGCGATGGACCCCGGCGCACGCCCCGTGGACGGCCGCCTGAACGGCGACCTGATGCTCCTCCGCGCCAACCGCCCCAAGCTGCCGCCCGTGCATCTCGCGACGGATAAAATGTTCCCCGCCCCGCCCGCGGTCCCCGTCCCCGCGGCCACCGGCCCCTCGCCCGAAGATTCCCCGCTCCGACAGCTCATCGAGCCCCTCTACGGCGAAGGCCGCGTCTCCCTCACCCGCGCCAACCTCGCCAACTTCCCCGTCCTCGCCTTCCTCTACAACCTCATGCACGTCTTCCAGAACGTCAACGTCCCGGAGGGCACCGGCAACCTTCAGCTCCATCTCGAAAGGGGCACGCTAACGATCAACAACATGCACTACTTCAACCGCGGCACCGAGGTCCGCGCCGTCGCGACGATCGAGCAGATTTGGAAGGTCCCCGACAGCCCCATCAGCGGCACCGCCGCCGGCAGCGCCCGGCCGCTGCGGAACATCAAGCTCCCCCTCCTCGCCGACTTCGACACGATCCTCTCCACCCTCACGCGCGACCTCACCGGCGTCCGATTCTCCGGCACCCTCCGCCACCCCATCACCATCGGCCCCATCGGCTTCACCGACTTCGGCGCCGACCTCGACCGCATGCTCGTCGGCGACGTCAACTCCGAAGTAAAAGGCGGCGCCGGCGGCTGACCCACCCCGCCCGCCATCGGAAAAGAACGGGGACGCAGTTAGTTTATCGGAAAACGAACTGCGTCCCCGTTCTTTTCCATTGGCGGGTGAGCCAGTCTGCGAATGCGCCGGAGTGGTTCCGGGCGGACTGCAATACTTGCAGTTTCGGGCCGGAGATCGAATTTTCGCTATCTCTATAGCCTTCGGGCTGTGACCAAAGGAGATCGCCATCATTCGTTCAACGCTGTATCGGTTGATTAACCCGCTCCGTTCTTCACGCAAACCGACTCGCGCGGCGGCACGGGCGGAGGCGAACCCGAGTTCCCTGATCGAGACGCTGGAATCCCGCATCCTTCTGAGCGAGTCGGCCGGCGCTCAGCTATCGCTGCTCTCCACGACCGGCAGCGGGGCCGGCACGGTTTATCATTACTCCGTCACCGTCAACGATACGGGTACCACCAACATCGGCACGTTTTGGTTCGGCTGGGTCCCCGGCCAGGACTTCCTCGGGTCGGTCCCCACCAACATTTCCAACCCGCCGGGGTGGACCAGCACCGTCACCGGCAGCGGCAACCACGTCGATGGATCGGCGATCGAATGGAGCACGTCATCGAACGCCATTACGCCCGGCCAGTCGCTGGGCGGCTTCAACTTCTCATCAACCGACAGCCCCACGGTGCTGGCGGGTAACTCCCCGGATTTTCCAGGGACGCCCGCCATGACCGCCACCGTCTACAGCGGCGGCGCTTTTTCCGATGCGGGCTTTCAACTGGTCGTAGCCCCGGCGGCGACAACCGCCGCTTCGCGCACGACACTCGTCTCGTCCAGCCCATCCGTCGCCGCGGGTAATTCGGTCACCATCACCGCCGTCGTCTCCCCCGCAAGCGGAATGGGCGTTGTGCCGACCGGGTCCGTCGTCTTCAGCCAGGACGGCAACAGCCTCGGCTCGGTCAACCTCCAGCCCGACGGCACGGCGGCGCTCATTACCTCCGCCCTGCCCGTCGGCACGGACCATATCACCGCCACCTACGGCGGCGACAGCAACTACACTTCCAGCGCGTCGTCCGCACTCACGCAAACCGTAACGCCGCCGCCCAATGCGGTCGCAACGACCACCACCCTCCTTTCCTCTTCCCCCGCGGCGGCCTTCGGTTCCGCAGTGCAGTTCACCGCCACCGTAGCCCCGGCCATTCCCGGCGCAACGCCCACCGGAACCGTAACCTTCTCGCAGGATGGGAATGCCCTGGGCACCGCCCCGGTCCAGAGCGACGGCACGGCGACGTTCTCCACCTCGACCCTGCCCCTTGGCTCGGATTCGATCGTCGCGACCTACAGCGGCAACGGCGCTTATGCCGTCAGCGCCTCTGGCCCGCTCGCGCAAACCATCACCCAGCCCCCGACGCTCCTGCCGACGATCACCAAGTCCAAGCTGCCCACTGCGGTCGTATCGGGCACGGCATTGCGCGGCACCGTCACGATCAATATCAGCAATGCCTCCGGCGCGCTCGTCAAAGGCAAAGCGACGCTGGCGATCTACGCCAGCACGACCGGCGGGATCGATGGTTCGTCCATCCTCCTTGGCCAAGTCCCCAAGTCTCTGAAGGTTTCCACCGCCAAGGCCCTGGCGGAGACGATCAACATCAAGGCGGCGAGCCTGCCGGCCGGCTCCTACATGCTTTTTGCGCGGGTGACTGATCCAACAGGCAATGTGAACGATTCAGCCGCCGGCCAGTCACTGACGGTCGCAGCCCCGTTCATCACGCTCTCAGAAACCCTGTCCAAAAATACCCTGCCCACGACCGGCATCACTGCCGGCGGCAAGGCGCGCGGCTCGGCCACGCTCAACATCACCAACGGCGGCAACATCCCCACCCCCGGCACCACGACCCTCACCCTCTTCGCGACAACCGACGGCGAAGTGGACGGCTCGGCCGTCCAGATCGCGAGTCTCGGCGAGAAGCTGCGCCTCAAGCCCGGCAAATCCGCCCGCGTCACGCTCCCCCTCAAGACGCTCCCCGCGCTCCCCGCCGCCACCTACACATTGGTCCTCCAGGTCCTCGACCCGAGCGGCCAACCCTCGTCGCTAACGATTGGCACCCTCACGATCACCTAAGGAAAAGAACGGGGACGCAGTTAGTTTCCGAGGAAGCGAAACGGGGACGCAGTTAGTTATTGACGCGGCTGCTCCCGCCGCGGTATGATTCTTCCCATGCCAAGGTCAGCTCGGATCGCCCCCGGCGGGATGGTGTACCACGTGCTTAACCGGTCCGTCGGCCGCATGAAGATGTTCCGCACCGACCGCGACTTCGAGGCGTTCGGGCGCGTCGTGGCGGAAGCCCACGAGCGGCATCCGATCCGGATCCTCTCCTACTGCGTTCTCCCCAGCCACTGGCATTTCGTGGTCCAGCCCAGGGAAGATGGCGACCTCTCCGCGTTCTTCCGCTGGCTGGCCCACACCCACGCGATGCGCTGGCGCGTATCGCACCGCACGGTCGGCTACGGGCACCTGTACCAGGGGCGGTTCAAGAGTTTCCCCGTGCAAACGGACGAGCACCTGCTGACGGTCTGCCGGTACGTGGAGCGCAACGCGCTCTCCGCCGGCCTGGTCAAACGCGCCGAGCGGTGGCGGTGGGGCAGCCTGTGGGCGCGCCTGCATGGGACTGAAGCGGAGAAGGCGCTGCTGTCGGCCTGGCCGGTCCCGTTGCCGGGCGACTGGGTCGAGCGGGTGAACGCGACGTTGACCGCGCGCGAAAAGGAGACGATGGCAACGAGCCTCAAACGAGACCGCCCGCTGGGCGACGAGGCGTGGACCGCGCGGACGGTGAAGCGGCTAGGCCTGGAGCACACGATACGCCCGCCGGGAAGGCCGGCGAAGAAGGTCGGCGCGGGCGAGGCGATAAGAAATTAGCTGCGTTCCTGTTCCGGGCTGGGCGGGGAAAAAACGAATTGCGTCCCCGTTCTTTTCCAAAGGTCGTTCTTTGCATGCCGATTCCGTTGCGGGATTGCATCTCAGGTAAGGTCCGCGATGGGACGGTCCGGCGGTTCGTGTTCTTCGCCACGGTCGCGTTCTGGCTGGGCGGGTTCACCTTCTACTCGGGCATCGTCATTCACGTGGGAATAAGGGTACTCGGCGGCCACCTCCGACAGGGACTCATCACCCAGCAGGTCACCAACTGGTTGAATCTCATCGGCGCCATCGCCCTCCCCATCATGCTGTGGAACACGGCGTCGATCTGGTCGTCACGCGGCCCCGTCGCGAGGTTTTTCCTGGCGGCAACGTGGCTGGCCATGGCGGCAGTTCAGGTCGAACTCTTCGCCCTGCACCCCCTGGTCGATCGACTGCTCGATGCCCCGGGCCGGGCCATCCTCGACTACGACCGTTTCGACACTCTGCATCGGCTGTACCTGCTCAGCGCAACCCTCCAATGGGGAGCCGGCGTCGTCCATGTCTGGTGGGCCATGTCGGGGACGCAAACATGATGCAAGACAGGAGTGAAGAGGAGCCGACAAGCGGAGTAGAAACTAACTGCGCCCCGTTTCATCTCCCCGACCATCCTGGTTTCGCGCCCCCGTTCTGTGACGTATCTGGCGCACCGTTCGCGGAAATTGCGCACGGCGAAAAATCCTGGTGTGCCCGAGCCTGCTGCGGGGGTATACCGTTCGGTATGACTCGCGCGAACATCCGTATCATCAAAGGCGCCGTCGAATCTTTCTGCCCCGGTTTCCTCCTGCGGCCGATACTGACCCTTCGGGCCGCGCACAAATATCGCGCATACGCCGGGCGGTCGGCGGAGGATGTCTTCACCGACATCCATGACCACAACCGCTGGGGCGGCCGCCAGAGCGTCTCGGGCC
>JAQGHP010000260.1 GCA_028288775.1 Phycisphaerales bacterium
CCAAGCCGTCTCTCGCGGCGTCGCCTGGCTCCTCACAAACACCGACCGTGGCACCCGTTTCGATCCCACCCCCATCGGCTTCTACTTCGCAATGCTCTGGGCTTTCGAAAGGCTTTATCCGCTGATCTTCACCGTCGCCGCGTTGGAAGCCGTGAACCGTACGGACGCGGAGCGTTCACTTCTTTCCGGCAATCGCCCGGATGTCTTATCGCGCTAGGTGCATTCCGCCGCGACTATGATTGGATCGAAGTCGATGATTTCACGTTGGTTCATGCTGCTCCTGTTCCTCCCCGCCGCGGTGATGGCCACCCTGGCGGCCCTGGCCGTGCGCGCGAAGCGCTTCGAGCGCCGCCGGCCGGGATTCCCGGTCATTCCAGTGGATCGGCAAAACCGCTCCCGGAAATAGGGCTGCCGGCTCGCAAGGAAAAGTGCTAATACGAGAGGGGCCTTTCTCCCTCCTCCGGTATGCCGGGGAGGGCAGGGTGGGCAGGGTGGGCAGGGGTGGGGGCAGGGTTTTCCGTCGCCTTCGCACGGACCATACGCAAAGCCCCGACGGATGCAGAGAGCCCCCTCCCTAACCCTCCCCCGGATTACCGGTGGAGGGAACGGAAGGCAGAGCGCCGAACCAATCATGAACCCCGAAGTTCATTCCGACGGCTTTTTCCCTTGCCCCTCCCAGTCCGTTGACTAAGATTGCGGGTTCTGTCCAATCTTTGCCGAAGGGGTAACTCATGTGGTCACTGATCCAACGCAATCGCATCTCTCGCGGCCTGTGCATCAGCGCCGTCGCGGCGTTGTCGGTTCTTACTTCGGTTTCAAACGCCCGGCCGCCGGGGAATCGGCCCAGCGCCGCCGAGGCGTATGCCGCTCGCGATCAGCTCTTTGCCGCACACAAGGAGCGCGACAAGGCCGAGAAGGATTTCGACGACATCACCGCCAAGGTTTGGAAGCAGATTGAAACCGACCCGACCTACACCGCCGCGACGGCGGAGCTGAACGCGGCGCAGGGGGACTACGATGCCCTTACGCAGCCGGCCCTTGCGACCTTGTCGCATAACCCCGCTTACGTGCAGGAATGGACCGCCCGGGAAAAGGCCCACAAGGCGCTCGACACCGCCAAAGAAACGGGTCAGGCCACGGATGAGGAAAAGGCCGCCCTGGCCGGCGACGTGATGGTGCATAACGCCGCGGTCCACAAGATGGAGGCGGACGCGCTCAAGTCGCTCAAGGGCGTGGCCGCGGCCAGGGCCAAAATGGTCGCTGCTCAGACGCGGGTGAATCAGCTCAAGGCGCGCTTCTCGGAAACCGTAAAGCAGAACCCCCAGTGGGCCGCGGCCAAGGCCGCGATGGAGGAATCGCACAAGCACGTCTCGGTTGCCGAGGCGGAAGTGGCCCGCACGTGGGACCGCACGCTGGGCCCCATGCCCGCCCAACCGCGCCCCGCGCAGCCGATCGTGCGGGATGTGCAACCTGCGCAGCCGATCGCGAAGGACGTTGTCAACGCCCAGCCCCAAGTGCGGGACGTGCAGAATGCCCAACCCGTGGCGCGGGAGCCCGTGGCAGCACAACCTGTAGCCCGCGAACCTGTGGCGGCACAACCTGTGAACGCCCAGCCGCAGGCGAGTGGTCCGATCAATGCACAGCCCGTGAACCGCCAGCCGGTGAACGCGCAACCCATCCCGGCGCAGCCGGTTCCAGGGAATCCGCCGAATAACTGATAAACCTTTCGCCGTTGGTGTCTGTCGTCAATTCCCTCCACCGGTACTCCGGGGGAGGGTTAGGGAGGGGGCTCTCTGCATCCGTCGGGGCTTTGCGCACACTCAGTGCTGTGGCAATGCCAAACCATGCCCCCACCCCTGCCCTCCCCCGGCGTACCGGAGGAGGGAGAAAGGTCCCCGCGAGAAGGATCACGCACCCTCCATTTGCAGCCTGAAAGGCCGCACCACAATCGCTACATCCAATGGATGCTATCTAGGGGGTCACGCGGAAAGTGTCCACCATTACCCCGCCATGGCCGCCCGGCGACCTCCCTCACCCATTCGACCAAAATCCCGTGGTTTTCCGATAATCTGACAGGTGGCATGGGATTTATAGAACCTTGACCGATGGACGGCGCGTAGAGATAATCAGAGGAAACGTGGCGAAATTCCGCATCGACAGCCTCGCCGAACTTTCGCGGCAGTTGGACTTCACGCCGCAAGAGACCCGCGCCATCCAGGTGGCCGCGGCGGAAGAACTCCTTCACTCGATCGAACCCCTCAAAGCCTACCCGCTCGATTTCATCGTCTACCGCATCACCGGCTACCGCCCGAAACAAGTCAGCGAGAACTTGCTCACCGGCATCGCCCTCCAGCACGACCTGGGCCTGCTCGTTGAGAAGGTGAGCGAGACGCTCGACGTCCGCACCGATTCGCTCGCCGAGCCGGTGCTGGGCATCGAAGACGTCACCGAGCGGTTCAACGTCACGAGCAAGACCATTCAGCGCTGGCGTCGCAAGGGCCTGCCGGCCCGGCGGTTTATCTTCCCGGACGGCAAGCGCCGTGTCGGCTTCCTGCTCTCCAGCGTCGAGCGGTTTTTCGCGTCCCACCAGGACCAGGTGGCCCGCGGGATGAACTTCTCGCAGGTGGGCGATGTCGAGCGCGAGGAGATCATCCGTCGGGCAAAGCGGCTGGCGGGAACCTGCCGCTGCTGCACGCACGAGATCGCCCGCCGCATCGGCAAGAAACTCAATCGCTCGCCCGCCACGGTCATGCACACGCTCCGCAAGCACGACCAGGAGCACCCGGAGTCGGCGATCTTCCCGCACGCGGAAGCATCGATCGGGGAAGACGACCGCGCCCGCATCCTCCGCGGATATCGCCGGGGCGTGGCGATCAAGTCCCTCGCCCGGCGGATCTGCCGCACGCGGACGGCGGTGTATCGCGTGATCGTGGACGAGCGGCTGGCGAAGCTCAATCGCCGCAAGGTCAAGTTCATCGATGATCCGCTCTATCACCAGTCCGACGCCGCCGGGGCAGTCGCCGCGATTGCCGGGCAGGAAGATTTGATGACGGACGACCGGCCCGAAGAGCGCCGCGTCCCCCGCGATCTTCCCCCTTACTTGCAGGACTTGTATCGCACGCCATTGCTCACGCCGGCCAAGGAGCGGGCGCTGTTTTTGAAGTTCAATTATCACAAGTTTGAGTTCGTCACGGCTCGCCGCAAGCTCGAGCCGCAGTTCACCCGCGGCCGCGACCTGGGCGTGCTGGAAGGCCACTTCCGCAAGGCCGTCGAGACGAAAAACGCCATCGTCCGCGCCAACCTGCGGCTGGTCGTCAGCGTCGCCCGCAAGCACCTGCGCCCCGGCATGTCGCTCATGGAACTCGTCAGCGAAGGCAACCTCGTGCTCATGCGGGCCGTCGAGAGCTACGACACCCATCGCGGCCACCGCTTCAGCACCTACGCCACCTTCGCCCTGATGAAGGGCTTCGCCCGCACCGTCCCCGAGATGCTCGCCCACCGCTCCGCCGGCGCCGAAGACGGCGTCCTCAACGCCATCCCCGACCCGCGCCATTCCCTCCGCGCCGAGCGCTTCGCCGACCGCGAACAAGTCGGCCAGCTATTGGCAAGGCTCGACGACCGCGAGCGCGCGGTTTTGCTGGCCCACTACGGCTTGGGCGACCGGCCCATGCCCGCCACGTTCGACGAAGTCGGCACGCGCCTGGGCCTCTCCAAGCAACGCGTCCGCCAGATCGAAAAGCTGGCGCTGGCCAAGCTCCGCGAAGCCGCGGGAGTCGCCGCGGTGGCGTGAGCGGGGGCTCTTCCGTCTTCCTCTGTTTTCCGAATGGAACCATGTGGCACAGCCGCCCTGGGCTGTGGTTTTCCTCTTCCGCCTTCGGCGGAATCACAGCCAAGGGCGGCTTTGCCACATTGGTGCTGGCCTACATGTGCCGCCCCAAATGCCACACGGCCCGAATGATCCCACAGATCGCCCCCAAGACCCCGAGTCCCATCGCACTGATGCTCAAACAGCCGCCCTTCGTCCCCGGCAGCATTGCAAGCATCAATCCAATAACCCCAAATATTATGGCGACGATGGCAAGCGCCAGCCCCGCCGCCCCGGAATGGACGACGAAACTGGCGATCGCGCAGCCGATCGCAATGACCGAGGCAAGGCTCCTATGCGGCGCATAGAGGTCGTCCATGCCGTCGACGGTATCGGGCCGGTTCCCGCTGGGCAACGGGAAAACGCCGTGAGGCATGGGCAAACTGTGGATGGAATTTAGAAGCGATTACGCATTCATCGGATGGCGTGGCAAGCCAACGACGCAACGCAGATTTATGCCTCGCTTATAGCGTCTTTAGTGCTGCGAACAGGCCCTCCGGAATGCCGGCCGCTTTTGCAAATGTAATTGCAGTGTCCTTGGCGAGGACCAGCGCGGCCGTATTCGTTACGCCGGGGGTGAGTTCCGGCAGCACCGCATTTCGCAATCGGACGCACCACAAGAAGATTGCCTCCAAGTGGCGGAGGACATCGGCCGCGCCTCCCGGGTGCATGAGCATACGGCACAAAAGTTCCATTACGTTGGGGAGCCACGCCGGGTCAAGCGGCTCCTCGAAACCGGTCGCCTTTTGCAAGAGGCCAAAGAACTTTTCCTTGTCCTTAAGTGCTAGTGGTCCACCGTAAAGGTACATCCGCCCATACTGTCGGACGTCAGTCGCGCCCATCGATAGCACGTACTGCGCAGCCTCTAACAGGCAGTGCGCGAACCGCTCGGCCCCTGTATACGCCAGCAATACATGTCGCTCGTCCGCTGGGTCCAGCAATTCGGCCACCGACTCAAATTGTCCGACGAGAGTGAGCAGATTGCGGTACTTTTCGATATACCAGTATGTGTAGGAGAGATATGTATAGACCTTCTTGAGCCGCACCTGCTCGGCCGTGATCTTCGCATGGGCAGGCACCTCGACACCCCAGAGGTTTCGGACAGATTGGTAGAATGCGACATCCGCGAGCGGGAGCGGGAACGCCGTAGCCCCCACTGCCTTCTCCATGCTGGCCAGTTCCGCGTCGTTAAGCGCGCGAAGACCCATCTTCGGGGCAATGGCCCTGAAGTGGGAGTCCATCTTCGACCGCACGAAATACGCTTGGTCAGCACCGAAATAATCCATTACCCCCCCGAGCCAGAACAAGCGGTTCGCGTCCGACACATTCTTGCCGCTCTTGCAGTCAGCAACCACCCGGTGCTGGGTGAATAGTGGATCGAACTTGATCCCGAGCACATCGAGGTCCGTCAATGAGCGGCGTTTCATCCCGGCCCCAATACCCAAGTCTTCGTAGTGGCTCAGGTCGACCTCAATCGGGCTCCAGTACCCCTGCGAGAAAAAGAGCCGTCGGAGCCGCAACTTCAGTGGGAGGTCTAGGTCAACAGCTTTACTCATGCGAAGCCATCCCTCTGGCGATCTTTGCGATCTGCCGGATCATTTCCGCCTTGGTCTCGGTCGAGGCGGCCACATCAGTTGCGAGTTTCGGCCGCGTCGAGATCGGGCTGAGGTAAGCGTCGGAAGTCAGCAGGGCCTTCTGTGCCTCGATGTCGATGTGTGCGGTTGGGCTCTCCCCGTGTTCCATCATTTCAATCGCGACGTCGAGAGCCTTAATGTTTTCAGGCGTGTCGTTGACCCGGAAGTTCCAATATCCACCGCCCTCGTCTACCGGATGACCAATTAATTTCTCAATAAGTAAGCCATATTGCGTGAATAGATCCGGGTGGCCCTTGCGAAACGTCTTGAAAGTCCGCAACTGATCCAGGATGGCGCGCGGGTACTTGATCGATCGGCCGTGCGCGAACCCCTGGCCGTACCGGATGCACGCGACGATCGCCCGCGCCTTGTCGAGGATCGTTCGCTCCTCGGGTTTTAGGCCACCCTTCGGGGCGAACACGAAACGCTGAGCGCCCGTCGACCCATTGACTTGCACTGGCATCAGCACGCCGGTTCCAATCGCATCTGTCAACGCGGGAGCACCCGAAACTCGCGGGTCTACAAGCGCCAGCCCTTGATGGTCAAGAAGCGTCTTCATAACCGACTGAACTTCGGCTGGAAACCGCTTCACCCACTGTAGGTAGAGGGCGGGATTGCCATCGACGGCCAACGGGGTATACACAATCTGCTGCCCGTCAACTGGCTGGATGTTCAGCAATTGACCCGACTGCATGACGTCTTTAAGGATGGCGAAGTCAGGCTTTGACAGCCCACCCAATGACGACTTGAAGTCCGCGAGCGACGCGGGCGTCCGGTACAGATCCGCCAGGCTAGTGATTCCGGCTCGCTCCACTTCCGTCGGCTTTAGCTGCTGCCATCTCTCCCCGAGGTCGTCGTAGCCCGAGCGGAACTCAGGGATTCGGCAGTCGACCCGCTTGATCTCGTCGCCACTCTTTACGACTGACACAAATGCAACGTCCTCCAGAACACGGAGCACCGCGGGAAGTTCCAAAGCGGGGATGCCGAGAGAGGCGGCGACGTACTTTAGTTGGGAAAGATTGTCCACATACAGCAAGCCCCGGAGATGCATCGCCAAGCATGCGGCCTTCCCGATCAGCAATGTGTGCTCAAACGCCACCTCTTTTGGACCGAAGACGCTCGTTACCCGAAGGCTTTCGTGAAAATCCTGTGCGCGAAGTGCAATCTGAACCTTGTCCATCGTTTACATCCTTGCCGAATTTGGACGCAATTGTAGACCCCATTGAGCGCAATATCGAAATCTCAACAATACAATGCCGTCCGCCAGTAGTTTGATCATGTGTTCGGCTGATGCGCGTCCCCCATGACCGGCTTTTCGCACAGTACCTGCGGGTGCAACTCAACGCAATCTTCCCAAGTCATGGCACCACCTTTAGTCATCCCGGTTTTTCTCTCTAGCCGATATGTGTTGAACGGCGAGCGGAAAACGTGCGGGTCGTCGCCCGGCGGGGAGAGGTTAATGTCCGGTCACGCCGGGTACGAGCGACAGCGAGGC
>JAQGHP010000785.1 GCA_028288775.1 Phycisphaerales bacterium
CAATTACACCGGCGTTGTTCCCGCGCCTCTGAACTCCACGCCAGGTGGTACGCCCGAACCGCCGCCCCTCGCTGTCGCCGGCGGAAAGCACCTCGTCCTCCACAACAGCGTGCTGACTCGTTACAACGCGAACGGAACCGTCGACACCACCTTCGGCACCAACGGCAGCGTCTCGGATTTTATTTCGGGAACTTCCGAAACGGGCTTCAAGGCTTACACGATGGTCCTCAAGGGCACTGAAGTCTTTGTCGTCGGCGAAGCCTCGTTTTATGAGAACTTCGCGACCAATTTTGCCGTCGGCGTCGCCGCCATTGACGGCAGCGGCCACCGCGTCGCCACCTTCGGCTCGCACGGGCTGGCCCTGGATAGCAATGGCGTGATGGGCCTCGGCGTTCCCTACGGCCAAATCAACGTCATTAACCTCGGGCCCGATGGCGAGCTCTATGTCGGAGCGGATCAGTATCAAAATCCGTACTTGTTCCGCTTCAACACGACCACTGGAAAGAACGACGCACAGGCGACCTTTGCGAACAACGGGTACGATCCCGGCCTCACCGGATTCACCTTCCAGCATGATCGAAAGATCCTCGTCCTTACCCATGAGGGAGGGACTGAGCTTCAGTTGTATCGCCTCAACACCAACTTCACCGCCGATACTTCCTTCGGAACCCAGGGCGAGGTCCACGTGATTTCTCCCCACGGCCTCTATGAGGTGGATACTGCACGGGCGGACGCCCTGCTCGTCCGTGCGGACGGCACCATTTTCGTCAGCGGCTGGTTTGATGATATTTATCAACCAGTCAGTGAGTCTTATCTGACTTTTGCGTACCGCCCCGGCACCGCTGCGGGCTCGGCCGCGGTCAGCGGGCACTTTTTCAATGATCTCAATGGCAACGGCAAGCGTGAGACCAACGACCCCGCCCTGCGCTACTGGGCCGCGTACGCGGACTCGAACAACGACGGAATCTGGGAAGAGGGCGAGCCGATCGCGTATGCGGATTACAACGGCTACTTCAAGCTCGACGGACTGGCCCCCGGCACATACATCATCCGGGAAGTCCGCCTGGCCGGCTGGACGCGCACCACGCCCGCCGGCGTGTGGCCCGCCGGGGCATATACCGTCGCGCTGGCGCCCAACCAGTTGGTGGGCTACCGCGATTTTGGTAACAAATTTACGGGGTGATCAGTCCGTACGCCTTCGCGGCATTATCATGAAATAACTTCCGCTGCTCGTCGCGGCTGCGGCCTTGCACGATCTGCTTGAGTGCATTGACCCAGTGCCCCAGCGTCGCCCGGCGGGTACACACCGGCCAATCCCCCGCGAACATCACGCGATTGGGGCCGAAGGTGTCGAGGACGTGGTTGATGATCGGGGCCAGTTCATCGGCGGACCATTTCTCGGCCGCCGTTGCAACGACTCCCGAAATCTTCGCGACCACGTTGTTGCGCTTCGCGATCGTTTCGATTCCGCGCTGCCAGAGGGCGCGGTCCTTCTCCTGCGCGTCCGCGTTGCCGCAGTGATCGAGAATGAAGTGCGTGTCGGGGCAGGCGTCGATGAGTTTCGCTGCATCGTCGAGGCGATGGCCGCCGGGGTGGAGGTCGAAGCGCAGGTCGCGTGCGCCCAGGAGGCGCACGCCGCGGATGAAGGATGGCGTGAGGAAATCAGGCGTGATCTGGCGGACGCCCTTGAGGTGTGGGTCGTCCTTGAACGGCAGCAAGTAGTCGGCAAAACCGTCGGACGCAACGTCCCCGCCGATCACCGCCCCGGCTAAAAACGCGTTCTTCCCCTTACACAAGTCGAGCACATACCGCGCCTCGGCCTTGCGCTCGTCCGGGGCGACATCCACCTCCATGTAGATGCCCCTGACAATGTTCAGCCCCTCCGCGGCCTTCTGGTAATCCGGCAGCAGGAACGTGCGATCGAGCCCCGACCCCTTCTCAATCCACGGCAGCTTGAACTTCGACAAATCCCAAAGGTGAACGTGCGTGTCGAGGATCGCCAATGCTTCCGCCCGAGTTGGCGGGGACAAGGGGGCGGCATGCGTTTTCGCGCACGCGATTGCTCCCGCGGCAACGGTGGCTTGGAGGAATTCTCGCCGCGTCCGTAAGACGTGCTCGACCGCACGGAACGCGGTGTGCCGGATATCGCCCTTCATGAACTGCCCTTTCAACGAACGCCGTACGAGACTTCAGGATAGGGCAACCGCTGCCATTATGGCAGCGAGACCATCCGAGTCCCGTCTGCGCAAACATCGACAGATAGTACATTTACATTAGAGCGCTTTCGGCACGCCTTTTGTGTAGGGATGGTCGGTACTACCATTCGGCGCTGCCAATCGGCGTCTGTTTACTTATGCGTTTAATCTTGGAGCATTGATCCATGTCCGCGACCACTACCGCCGCACCGGAACGCCTCGAGTTCAAGACCGAGCTCAAGCAGCTTCTCGATCTTATCATTCACTCGCTCTACACGAAGAAGGAAATATTCCTCCGCGAGCTGATCAGCAATGCCGCGGACGCCATCGACAAGGCGCGGTTCGAATCGCTCACCAACCCCACCCTCATCGAAGGCAATGGCGACTTTGCAATCCGCATCCTCCCCAACGAGCAGGCCGGCACGCTCACCATCAGCGATAACGGCATCGGCATGTCCCGCGCGGGAATCGTCGAGAACCTGGGCACCATCGCACGGTCGGGGACGAAGCAGTTCCTTGAAAACCTCAAAGCTGCCAACGTGCAACAGCGGCCGGAACTGATCGGGCAATTCGGCGTGGGCTTCTATGCGTCGTTCATGGCTGCCGATCGCGTAACGGTCCTCTCGCGCACCGCCGGGCCGACCTCCGAAGGCGTGCGGTGGGAGAGCGACGGGCAGGGGCAGTTCACGGTCGAGCCCTTCGAAAAGGAAACCCGCGGCACCGACGTCATCCTCCACGTCCGCGACGATGCGAAGGAATTCCTCTCCGACTGGCGCATCCGCGAGATCGTCAAGCGCTATTCCGATTTCATCGACCACCCCATCACCCTGCACACCGAGGAGGAGAAGGACGGGAAGAAAGAGCCGAAGGAGGAAACCCTCAACTCGCGCCAGGCCATTTGGCTGCGGCCAAAATCCGAAGTAAAGCCCGAGGAGTACAGCGCCTTCTACAAACAGCACACGCGCGACTTCGAAGACCCGCTCAAGACGATCCACCTGGCCGCGGAAGGAACGACCGAGTTCCGGGCGCTGATGTTCCTGCCCGCGCACCGCGGGATGGACTGGATGGCCGGGCCGGAGAAGAAATCGGGGCTGGATTTGTACGTCCGCCGGGTGCTGATCACGCACGAATGCGAGGAGCTTTCGCCTCCGTGGATGCGGTTCGTCAAGGGCGTGGTAGACTCGGCGGACCTCCCGCTCAACGTCTCGCGCGAGACGCTCCAGCACAACCCGGTGCTCACGAAGATCAAGTCCAACCTCGTGAACCGCATCCTCAAGACGCTCGACGAGATGAAGACCGGCGAGTACGAGACCTACCTCAAGTTCTACAAGGAATGCGGCACCTACCTCAAGGAAGGTGCTGCCACCGATTTCTCCAACCGCGAGCGGCTGGCCGACCTGCTGCTGTTCGAATCGACGAAGACTGACCCGGGAAAATTCACCACGCTCGCCGACTACGTCGGCCGCATGGCCTCCGAGCAGAAGGAAATCTTCTACCTCATCGGCGAGAGCCGCGAGCTGATCGGCAATTCGCCCTATCTCGAAGCCTTCAAGGACGACGGCCGCGAGGTGCTGCTTCTGACCGACCCGATCGACGAGTACCTGGTCTCCTCGCTCCACAGCTACAAGGAAAAATGGCTCAAAGCCGCAGACCGCGGCGACGTCGCCAAGGAAGACTCCGAGCAGAAAAAGGCGAAGACCGAGCAATTCAAGTCGCTGCTCGACGTGCTGAAGGGAAAGATCGACGAAGTGAAGGAAGTTCGTCTCTCCAGCCGGTTGAAGGAAAGTGCCGCGGTGCTGGTGGCGGATGAAGGCGCAATGGGCGCACACATGGAACGCCTGATGCAGCGCATGGGCCGCGAAGACATGCCCGCCTCCAAGCGCATCCTCGAGCTGAACCCCGATCACCCCGCCGTCATCGGCCTGCGGCAACTGTCAGAGAAAAACCCCGCCGACCCCCGCGTCGAAAACTTCGCGAGGTTGCTCTTCGACCAGGCGGTGATCGCCGAGGGCTCCCGCGTGAAGGATCCCGCCGCGATGGCTCGGCGGATCAATGACCTGATCGCCAAAGAAGCGGCAATTTAGTAAACGGAGCAACTCGACTTTGCCGCAAGCACAAAGGCCACAGAGATCACAGAGAGCACAAAGAAGAAATTCCGAAAGCTGAGTGTGCGCGAGCTTTCCCCTCTGTGCCCTTTGTGGCCTCTGGTTTTTGCGATGAGGCCTTTGACCGCGTGACACATTTGGTCCACGGCAAAGTCAATCCCGCTCTATGGCGTTCGCGCCTGCCCGCCTTCCCGGCGGACATGGATCATTACCTGCGGAGAAGTCGGGTTGCCCGCCTGGCGCGCGCGGGCGTGGCAGAGGCGGTCGGTCTCGGGGACCCAGGCGTCGCATTGCAGGAAGATTTGCCGCCGAGCCTGGCCTTCGGGGATGAGCACGCCGCTGAGCCCGATGTCGGCGACGATCACGCCGTGCGGCAGATTCTCCACGTCAAACTCCACCCGCTCACCAAACCCGTTTCGCCCGACACTGAGCCATGCCGGCACGAGCTTGCCCGGGATCACCGTAATCTCCGGCGGCCCCGCGGTTGACGGCCGCGTCGCGGGCCCACCCTCGGAATACGGCTCCAGTGCCACCGTCACTTGTGGCTTGGCCCCCATCGTCGGCCTGCGCAATTCCCCAGCGGGCTTTGTCACGGGCGTACCCTGGGGCGATGCGGTCGCCGTCAATTTCAACGGCGGGCCGTCGCCTGAAGCGGCTGCATCGGGCATCGCGTACAGCGCACCCTTGGCCTCGATATGCCCCGCTTCTATGGTGATCGGCGAAGAAACACGGAAGCCCGCGGGCGGATCGCTCACGTCCACTCGCACCGGGCCGTCGAAACCGTCGATGCGGTTGAGGCGCGCGGTAAAGCTCCGCCCCGCCCCCGGCGGAAGGGCCGGGTCCAGGTTGTCCACGGACACATTAAAGTCGGGTTTCGCGGGCCGGACGACCAGGCGATAGGTGTAGAGGTCGCCGCCGAAGTTGCGGGTGTCGGTGACGCGGACGAGGTAATCGCCATCCGCCGGGGCGGTGAACAGCAGGCGCGAGTCCGATCCGAGCGTGCGGTCGGCGGCGTCATCATTCTCGTAATTGAGCGTAAAGACCGGCAGGCCGTTGGGGGCGAGCGTTTCATCGGGCTTGTGCGGTTCGACGATGTACACTTTTTCGTCCAG
>JAQGHP010000788.1 GCA_028288775.1 Phycisphaerales bacterium
GAGGAGGGGCATGGGAATAGACGAGTCATAGCAAGATAGCAACAGACGATTAAGATTAGGATTAAGATTAAGATTAGGATAGGAGCGCTTGGAGATGCGCCTCAGAGCGCGATCTTAATCTTAATCCTAATCTTAATCTTAATCGTCTGTGCCTTCCCCGCGGACACGGCCAAACACACGGATTACGCCCGCCCGTCGCGTAAATGGTTTGAACGTTCTTGGGGTGCGCGGGGCGGGGTAGCATTGTCTCCATGCGATTATTGCTTGCGCTGTGTCTGGGGTCGTTGGTGTTCATGACGGGTTGCGCTGCGCAGGAATATGACATCGTCCAGCCGCCGGAGTTTCGGCGGCATATTGGCCGGGATCAGGACGCCATCATTCGGGCGGGGCCGGTGGAGTATCGGATGCGGGCGGTGGAGGATCGGCTGGTCGTGAGGATCTTTAACCGCAGTAACGGTGCGTTGCAGTTGCTGGGGGACGGGAGTTCGGTCACGGACCCGTCGGGCAATTCCCAGTTGATTTTGAGCGGGACGATTCCGCCGGGCGGATTTAAGAAGGTCGTTCTGCCGCCGACGGTTTATTCGCCGCCGCCGGGTGCGAGCGTCTACCGCGGCCCGGAGTTGGGCGGGGAGCCGGGACTGCACGAGCCGCTGATGGATCAGCCGGGGTTTGGCGCGGGGCGCCCGGCGTGGGAATGGCCGGCGGGCGCGGAGGTGCAAGTGATGCTGACGTTTCAAGTCGATGGCAATCCGCCATTCTCGTAGCGGTGGACGATTCGCAAGACGCCGACGTGAGATCGCGGCGACACGGTTTAGCTTTGTACGGGTAGCCGCTTGCCGTCGGTCGTCCAGAGGAACGCGAGGTGTTGGCGGGGCTTGGGGGGAACGAGGATGCGAAGGAGTGCGCGTGCCACGGAGATGGGATTGCAAATTGCAAGCGGCAACCCGCCATCACGTCCCGAGGCCGAACCTCTCTTGCACGCGGCGTTGGACGATGGCGAAGACCCAACGGTCGGCGAGCATGCCTATGACAACCATCACGATCATCACCGCAACCACCCGGGCGATGTCAGAGAACTCGCGGCCCATCTGCAGCAGGTAACCCAGGCCTCTCCACTTTTCGACCATGAAGATCAGCTCCGCGCCCATTAGTGAGCGCCAGGCGAACGAGAATCCCGTCCGCAGGCTCCCGGCCAGGGCGGGCAGGCTCGCCGGGAGCAGCACGTACCAGTAGAGCTTCCAGCCGCGTGCGCCGAGCATCAGCCCGGCGCGGGGGTAGAGTGGCGGGATCGTCCGCAGGCCGTCGCGCAGGACGAGCGAGATCGCCGAGAAACTGCCCATGATCAGCACGAACAGGATTCCCTTTTCGTTGATCCCGAAGCAGAGCACCGCCAGCGGAACCCAGCAGACACTTGGGAGCGTTTGCAGGCCGAGGAACAGGGGGCCGAGCATCTTGTCCACCGCGTCGAAACGCCACATGAGCAAGCCGATCGTGCCGCCCAGCGCGACGCTGATCGCGAAGCCGGCGACGAGGCGCACGCCGCTGTACGAGATGGCCTTGACCAGGGGCGTGCCGTACCACGGCTCAACCTGGGGCCGGGCGGCGTTGGCGGCGCGATCCTCCGGCAGCGGGCGCGGCCAGCCGGTGTGGAGGGGTTCGCCGAAGGCGGTATGCACGCCGACCATTTCCAGCAGGGAATCGACGACGTGGCTGGGGGCGGGGAAGACCCAGAGCTTCCACCCGATGACCCTATATGCCGTCTCCCATGAGGCCAGAATCAGCACCCAGATCAGCAGGCGATTGAGGCTTCCAGTACGTTTCGGCCATCTCGGCGTTGACACGGTTGACCTCGTCCTCAATCTCCTTGCGGACCAGCTTCACGAGCTGGTTGATGTCGGAGCTGTCGAAGTTGCGGGGATGGGGGAGCGACACCTGCACCTCCCGGCGGATACGCCCGGGGTGCGCGTGCAGCACGATAATCCGGTCGGCAAGACGAACCGCCTCGCCAACGGAGTGAGTGACGAAAAGGATCGTCTTGTGCGTCTGGCACCAGAGTTCCTGCAATTGCTCATGAAGCAATGTACGCGTCTGTGCGTCCAAGGCGGCGAAGGGCTCGTCCATGAGCAACACCGCGGGGTTCATCACCAGTGCCCGGGCGATGGAGACGCGCTGCTTCATGCCGCCGGAAAGCTCGTGGATGAGTTTGTCGCGCTTGGGGACGAGGTGGACCAGCCGCAATGCGTCCTCGACGCGCCCCTCGCGCTCGGAGCGCGGGACGCCGGCCATCTTCAAGCCGAACTCGATGTTCTGGGCGGCAGTGAGCCAGGGGAATAGCCCGTGGTCCTGAAAGACCATCGCGCGGTCGGGGCCGGGGCCGTCGGCGGTCTGGCCATCCAGCGTGACCGTCCCGCTGTCGGGGGTGATCATGCCGGCGGCGACGTTGAGCAGTGTGCTCTTTCCGCACCCGCTTGGGCCGACGACGACTACAAATTCGCCGGGGGCGCAGGTGATGCTGACGTCGCGCAGGGCTCGGGCGCTGGTGCCGCCGAAGCTTTTGGAGATTCCGCTGAGGACCAGTTGGCCGCGCCCTGTCGTGGTACCGGGCGCGGGACGAGCCCACGTGGGGATGGCCACCGGGCGCTCGGCGCGCGGGGCGGGCGGTTCCGGTGCGGACTTGGTGAGGATCGGCGTTGCGGGGGCTCGCATGGTTACGTCTCCGGTGCAGTTCGCGGGCAAGAAATTGAATGGATGGTGTAAAGTGTAAGAGTCAAAAATGCGGAGCGGCGGGAGGGTGGACCTTCGGTCCGACCGCTACGCGGTGAGGGCAATCCACCACATTTCATTTTGACTTTTGCATTTTGCACTTCGCATTCAATCCTTCCGGTTCATTCTGCATTCTGCACTTTGCACTTTGCATTCTTCACTTTCCCCTCCCTACTGCTGCACCACTTCACGCAAAATACTCGTGTCGATCAAGGTGGCCAGGTTCGCTTGGCGCGGGGCGAACTCAAGATCGTAGGCCCAGGCGCCCATGGTGCGGATCGTGTCTGGGAGGGGGTCGTCCACGAAACGTACCCGCTTGATCGACGATGCCAGCACGCCCTTGGGGAGCTTTTTGCCATTGAGCGCGAGGAGCGCCGCCTCGAGCTGCGGGATGTATTTTTGCGGATCGTTATTCAGGCGCACCGTCCAGCGGTGATGCACTTGCAGGACCTGACGGAGCACCTCGGGATGATCGCGCAGGAACTCGGGGGTCGTGATGACCAGCGTGAGGATGAAGGCGTGGCCGGGCCACAAGTCCTTCTCCTCGGCAATCGGGCGTGCGCCCGTCTCGGCGATGAGGCGCGAGCCCCAGGGCTCGGGCGCCCAGGCGGCGTCGATTTCGCCGCGGGACATCATGGCGGACTGCTCGGCGTTGGCGATGGGCATGACGTTGTGCGAGTCGGTCTGGTGCAGCACGTCCGTCACGTAATGGCGGGCGGCGATGTCCTGCGTGTTGCCGTGCTGAGGGGTGGCGATGCGTCGGCCGACCAGGTCTTCCATGCGCGTGATGCCCGAGCCTTTGCGGGCGACGATCAAGACGCCATTCTCCGCCGCCCCCGCGAGCACGCGAATCCCCTGCCCGCGGCTCTTCAAGTGCCCGTTCAGCACCGGGCCGGGGCCGACGTATCCGATGTCCACCTCGCCCGCCAACACCGCCTCGATGAGCGATGGACCGGCGTTGAACACTTTCGTGCTGAGCTTGGCCGGTTCAATCGCGGATGCGAATTCGCCTGAGGATACACCCAGCACCGCCTGGGCATGGGTCAGGTTGCCGAAGTATCCGATCCGCACCTCCGCTGGCGCGACGTGGGGCTGATCCTTTCGGCCGCAGCCCAGTCCCGCGGTAAGGAGCGCTAACGAGAAAACGACCGCAAGCGTTGGATAGCCAAAAGGTCGGCGTGGATACAGTCGGGGGAAGGAATTTCTACTGCTCACAAAGATCATGTTTCTTCCCTGCCGCCGACTGTACGCTGACAAGATACGAATTTCCTATCGGGATACAAGACAAATAGAGATTCGCCCCGCAGGCCCTATAATCTTGCAACAATGGCGAATTATACCCAGAGCATCCAAAGTCTGATGAGCGAGCTGGCCCGTCTGCCGGGGATTGGCATGCGGTCGGCGGAGCGGATCGCGTTTCATCTGCTCAAGCAAAGCCCTGAAGATGCGCTGCGTTTGGCGGACGCGATTCGGGACGTGAAGACCCGCATCAAGCATTGCTCGATCTGTTATAACCTGACCGAGCAGGACCCCTGCGGCATCTGTGCCGATCCCAGCCGGGATCAGGCATTGGTGTGCGTTGTCGAGCAACCCAAGGACCTACTCGCCCTGGAGGCCACGGGCCTTTACCGCGGCGTCTACCACGTGCTGCTCGGTCGGATTTCCCCCCTGGAAGACATGGAGCCCGGCGACCTCACCATCGAGCCGCTGATGGAGCGGCTGACTTCAGGCACCGTCCGCGAAATCATCATGGGCACGAACCCCACGATGGAAGGCGACGGCACCGCGCTATATGTGCAGGGACTCGTCGCCGCTCGTTTCCCCAGCGTCCAACTCACCCGCCTCGCCCGCGGCCTCCCCGCCGGGAGCAACATCGAGTACGCGAACAAGAACATCCTGGCAGACGCGATTAGTGGCAGGCAGAGAATGTGAGACCTAAAACGTGAAGACGTGAAACGTGAAACGTGAGAAGACTTTGGTTAGCCGAGTCTTCTCACGTTTCACGTTTCACGTTTCATTCCCCCCACGTTTCAGGACCACGTTTCCCGGCTCATTTCCTCCCCTTTTTCTCACGGTGCGTTTTCGCTTCGGGGAACAATTTATTGCGGTCGGTTTTGACGTCGCCTTTGTCGAAGCGGCCGGCGGTGCGCATGTCGGTGCCGCCGCCGGGGATTCCGGCGGCGGCGCCTGCGCCGCTGCTGGCATCGCTCGCGCCGGTCGCTCCTTCAAGAACATCGCGGCGGCCCTGACCGGCGCGTTTGCGCGAGGACGGGGGAATGATGTCCTGGTGAATGTCGGTCTGCGAATTGCCGCCGATGCGCTTGTGCCGGGCCATGGGATACTCCGGTTGCATGGCTTGCCTGCCGATTCTTTTGAGGGCAGGCGTGTTCAATAATCTTCGGACTGGGGCTCGGCGGATTCATCGGATTCCGCGCCGCTGGTGGTGACGTCGCCGCCGGAATGATCGACGGTGTCGAGCACGGGTCGCGGGCCGCCGACGCCTCCTGGGCGGCGTTCGTTTTCGCCTCGGGCGGGCGGCCCGCTGGCGAAGGGTGCGCTGCCGCCCTCGGTGATGTCGGGGCCTTTGGTTCGGCGTTCGCCGGGGTCTTTGGCGACTCCACCGCGGCCGTCGAATCCGATGAAATCGGCGTCGAGGTCTCCGCCACTGCCCGCGCCTGGAGGGCCCGGGGGCGCGCCCACGCCGCTGGTTCGGACGCCTTCTCCCTCCTCGCGCATGGGCCCGGTGCCGGGGTCGGGGCCTTTTCCGTAACCGCCGGGCATGACCGGTCCGCGGGCGCGGTCGGCCGGAACACCAAAGTCGAGAGCGCCGCCCACCGCGTCCGCCGCCTTGACGCTGCTGCCGACTTTATCCCGCGCAACCCCACGGCCGTGAGCCGTGCTGCCGGCGGTGCGGCGCTTCGCTTGCGCAGTGCCGGCCCGCGACACGTTGCTCTTAGGTCGCGGCGATCCAGCGCCGCGCGACTTTGTCGAGCCCGTCGAACTGGACTTTGCCCCGGGCCGCCCGGCCCCGCGGGTTTGGGATTTCTTGGACGAACGCGCCGTGGAAGCCCCGCGGCCCTTGGCGGTGGCCGTCTTCGAATTCATGGCCTTCGTTGTCGTTCGCGATTTGGCGGTGCGACCCTTGTTCGCCGCCCCGGCGGACTTCGCCGATTTTGTTCCCGAACGCCCCCCTGCCTTGGTCCCGCTGCCGCGTCGAGCGGCTTTTGATTTGATCGCCATCTTGGCTTCTCCTGTAAGAGATACCGATGGCTTAAACTTCCGCGGGCGGAATGCCAATGGACAAAACTTCCCCCTTCCCAAACGCCCCGGCCCGCGTGCGGGCGCACGCGGGCCGGGGTGGGAATTTGGAGCCGATTCCTTGCGAGGCTGATTACACTGCTTGCCGCGCAAAAAGAGGATTATTTGGCGGCATCCGGGGCCTTGGCGGCGTCCTTCGCGTCCTGGGTGCCGACTTCCTTTTCAATCGCGGCTTTGGCCGCGTCGGTCGCCTTGGCCGCGTCCGGCTTGGGCGCATCGGGCGCGGGGGCGTCCGGCTTCACGCTGGGTTCGGGGGCGGCCGGGTCGGGCTTCACTGTCGGATCGGGCACGGCTGGCGCATCGGGCTTGGGCGCATCCGGAACTTTCGGAGCGTCCGGCTTGGGCTCGTCAGGAATCTTTGGAGCGTCCGGTTTGGGCGCGTCGGGAACCTTCGGCGCATCCGGCTTGGGCGTGTCAGCCACCGGGGCGTCGGGCTTCTTCAGATCGGCGCCGGTCGAAACATGGTCCGCCGTGGGAACCACGGGTGCCGCCTGGCTGGGGTCGGTGGCCTTGGTGTCAACGCTGCCGCCCGCGGCGGGCGCGTTGCCGACGACGGGCGCGGGGGTCTGATCCATTTGCGCGTCAGCCTGATGGCGGGCGCAGCCGACGGCCACAACACTACCCAAGGTTAAAAGGCCAGCGAGACAAAGTTTGGTGTTCATAAGCGTTTTCCTTCCGCCGCTGATATCGACCACGCACGCGCACTTCCCCGGCGGCGCGGGGGAGGGTGGGCATCCCCGGTGCGGCCGCATTGGCAGCCCGCGCAGGGAACGTTACCTTTTCAACGGCCGCTGATTACTTGTTATTGCTGTCCGTCCCGAAGCCCGGGATCTTCAGGCTGCTGGCGGCCTTGGTGGTATCGAGCTGTGTACGCAGGCCCGTCACAACGGTCTGCATCTGCGTGGAAAGCTGGTCCTTCATTCCCTCCAGCTTCTTCATATCCGCCTCGGCGGCGTCCCACTTCTTGTCGGAGATGTCCGTGCGGACCTGCTGCATCAGCTTCTGCGCATCGGCCGAGGCGGGGTCGGTCGTGGCGACGGCGGCGTCCGCGGGCTTCGACGAGGGCACCGCGGGGACTGCCGGGGCGGTGGGCAGCGGGGGAATCGCGGGCAGCGTCGCCGGGGGCGTAGCGTTGCTCTGGGGAACGGGCTGCTGTGAAGGCGTCGAAGGCGTGGCCGGCGGCGCGGGTGTCTCTTCCTTCTTGCAACCCATGACGAGCGCGCCGCCGAGGGCGACGGCCCACAATACACGTGACTTGTTCATACTGGCTCCCTGTAAGACTGGCGGGCTGTCAGCCGAACGGCTGGCGGCCCGATGCGTAGTACAGTTTACCCATTTTTCCCAGTGGTCCAAGGCCAACGACCGCCTTGTGGGCCGCCCACCTCCTTGCGTCCGGTCGCTTTTTAGCCGATATACGAGCGTCACGCATGTCCGATCTCCAGCCACCGCCGACCGCCCCCGCCGACGCGTACAATGCCGAGTACCGGTCGCCCGGCCGCGCCACCTTTGTGAAGACGATGGTGTGGGTCGTCGTTGCGGTTGTGCTGATCATGGTGACGCTGGTGTATTACCGTTCGGTCACGGTTCACGGCCCGGAGACCGCGCTTTTCGTCACCGGCGACCGTTCCCTCGACGGCGCGAAAGTCGTCGTGACGTCATTGGACGCCAGACGCCGGTCCTGGACCGTGCTGCTGACCCGTGACAATAATTGGAAAACCCCCGTGCTGCTCGAAACCGGCGAGTATCACGTCCGTGTCACCCACGCCGGCAACGAGATAACCGCCGCCGACTTTTCGGTTGACCCGATGTTGGGAAAGAACCTTCCCCTGCCCTCGGCCGTCCGCGTCGTCGGCAGCGAAACGATCGGGGAAGTGGTCGTAACGCTTATCGAAGTTTTGCCACCCACGCCGCCAAACCCCAGGCCTCATCCGATCAAGCTGAGCCAAAAAAATGGGTTCCACACCATCGCGTACATCCTCCCCGGCACCTACCAGGTCACGGGCACGCACGACGGGCGAACCGTCTACTCCGCCAACCTCACCATCGACCGCGCCACGGTCACGCGCATCGATCTCGCCAACCCGCCCAAGTCACAAAACGAGGCCGCGGAGGAAACGTCTGGCGAAGGAAAGTAGTCGCCTGCGGGTGGAATCTGCCGCTATCATGACACCATGCCCGACGCCCCCGAACGAATCGTGCTGGTAACTGAAGGCTCCGACCCCGTGCCGCTCGACTGGCTCCGCGGCCAGGCCCGCGTTGTCGAAGCGGGGCCGGAAGACCCGGGCTTCGCTGGTCATCTCGCGCAAGCGCAGGGCCTGCTCGTGCGCACCTACACGAAAGTAAATGACGCGCTGCTCGATCGTGCGCCGAAGCTCAAGGTCGTTGGCCGGGGCGGCGTGGGGTTGGAGAACATCGACGTCGCCGCGTGCCGACGCCGGGGGATTGAAGTCGTCTATACCCCCGACGCCAACACGCTGGCCGTCGGCGATTTCGTCCTCGGCTACATGCTCCAGCTTCTGCGCCCCTGGGCCTTCTTTCGCGACAAGACGTACGATCCCAAAGAATTCAAGCGCATCCGCGACACCGTTCGCGGCCGCCAGCTCAACGAATTGACCCTTGGCATTTTGGGAATGGGCCGCGTCGGCCGACGGGTCGGCCACATCGCCGCCCGCGGCTTTGGCATGCGCGTGCTTTACAACGACTTGCTCGACGTCCATTCCCAGCTCGATTTCCCCGCGACGTCGGTGGACAAGCCGACGCTCTACCGCGACGCGGACGTGTTAAGCCTGCACGTGACAATGCTGCCGGGCAATGAGAACCTCATCGGCCGCGAGCAACTTGCGATGATGAAGCCGACCGCGATTCTCCTGAACACCAGCCGCGGCGAAGTGCTCGACGCCGCGGCCTTGGCCGATGCGCTGCGCAACAAAAAGCTCGCCGGTGCGGCACTCGACGTTTTCTCCCCCGAACCGCCAAAGCCCGACTTCCCTTTGCTCGGGTTCGACAACGTCCTGCTCACGCCCCACCTTGCCGCCCGCACGTACACTGCGCTTGAAAATATGAGCTGGGTCGTTCGCGACGTGGTGGAAGTGCTGGAAGGTCGCAGGCCCAAATTTCCGGCACCGTGAGTAGACTATCGCGCCTCGCGCGGCAATTTGAGGTGAGGGCTGAGCTTCCGTTACTGCGTTTCGCGCAGCCAAAGCCCGCATGGGCTTTGGTCACGCGAAGAGCAGTAAGCGGTAGAGCACGACTCTCCAGCTTCAAGGTAAGATGCCGGACATGGCAAAAAAGCCGCAAACCCTTTCCTATGAGGCTCCACAGCACCGCAAGCGATCGCCGACGGAAACTCCGATTCGTAATCAACTCGTGGAGCTGGTTCGATCAGTCTGGATCATCCTCCTGGCCATAGGCCGCTTCCTTTCCGAGATGCTTCCCTGGCGATGACATTGAGATTGCAATTGTCCCCCAGCACCGTCTACTTTCCCGGCTCCCCCGCGAACGACACCACAATCGCCTCGTTCATCTTCCAATCGAATTTGAACTCCCGCCCCGCGCCAAGGTCCTTCCCCGTCCGCTCATCGCGGGCGTCTTTCACGTCTTTCGCGAACGTGAGAGTGACCGGCAGGACCTCCGTCTTGAGCCCCACGGCGTTGCCGCCGCCGGTGGAGGAGACGGCGATTTCGGGGTTCAAACAGGCGAAGAGGATCCTGCGGGTGCCCTGTTTCCAGTAGGTGATCTCTACACCGTGCTCGGAGCCGTTTTTGCCGACGATACTTGCCCAGCGTTGCACGCCGGCGGCGTGGAGGGGGTTCAGAAAAACGGCGCGCTTCTTCGCCTCCTCGGCTCCGGCGACGCGGTAGGCGTTGTACCATTGTGGCGAGAGGTTCATCAGGACTGCCGTGCCTTTGCCGTAGTGATTCGTGCTGGAAATGGGCGTGTTGCGGACGGCTTTGTTGAAGCCCGCGGGGTCTTCGATGCAGGTGTTTTCCCGGGTGAGGAATTGCTCGTAGGTTTTCCAGGAGAAGTTGGCGTCCTGGTTCACTTCGCACCAGAGCTTTCCGCCGAATACGTCTGCCGCTGACATCTTCGGGTCATGCTTGACGCCGAACATTTCATCCAGGACTCCGCCCGCCGACCGGCCCTTGCCGTGCTGGTCCCACAGGCCCGGCAGATAGTCCGCGATCACTGTGCCGCCCGCCTTGCAGAACTCTTCGATCCGTCTCGCTTCGACATCTGAAAGGCACAGGCACGCCGGGAGCACCAGCACCTTGTACTCTGCCGGGATGCCCTTCTGGATCACGTCTGCGTAGCTTAGGAAGTTGTATTGCAGCCCCTCGTCACGGAGCATGTTTTCCCAGGCGTGGCGGACGTGGTGCGAAGCGCCAAGGCGGTCGTCGCCATTGCGGTTTGTCCAGGTCTTGCCGTGCGCCTCGGCGTCGAAGATCCAGCCGAGCTGGATCGACGGGTGGCTGTAATAGATCGCCACGCCGTCGTGCATCCACTGCGCGCCGCTCATCAGCGGGCCGATTTTTTTGCCCGCTTCGAGGTACGTGGGCGCGACCTGATCGTGCCAGGGCTTGGGCGTTTTGCCGTCGAACCACCCTTCCACCCAGCCGATCATCCCGCGGTTGCCGTGGGCGAGGTAGTACCAGGTCTGCCAGATATCGTCGTCCGCCGAGCGGTGGAAATGGCTGGTGACGGCGGGGATGGCATTCTGCGGGTTGAACGAGCGGATGATCGCCTGCGAAGAGCCGATGTTATACGCCTCGATGAACTGCACCTTGCGCATGACCTTCGCGTAGTCGTAGCCCCCGAAGGGGCTTGGGCATTGCCCGCCGACGAATCCGCAGGGCGTGGCCGGGTCGATGCCGTTGGCGTACTCGACGAGGTCGCCGAGAAAGTTGTTCCAGTAGGAATCGTTGAAAGTCCACTGGTCCATGAGCGGGCTGGCGTCGGATTCGCCGACGGTCCACGTGCGCAGCCGCGGCTGAATGTCGTTGTACGTGATCCAATGGCTGCGCTCCGGCGCGGCCGCCCCGTAAATCTCCGTGAGCCAGGCGCTGTACGCAGCCTTGTCATCCGTCACGCACCACATCGTCGGATGAACAAAGTGGCCCCAGGAAATCTCATCATCGAGCGCATACGCCGCCCGGTACGGGGAGGATTTCACCGTTTCGATATGGTGCTTGATGAAGCCGTGCAGTGTTTCGGCCATGGCTGCGTTAACGGGTTCGCTACGCACGCCCCCGGAATGCAGCTCGTTGACGTGCGGACGCATGTCGTTGCCGTCCCACAAATGCAAATAATGCTTCGCGGCAGTGTGATCGACATAAAACCGAAGCTGATTCTGATTGATCCAATCCAGCCGCCCGGTCTTCGAGCCCTCTGCCGCGATTCCATCCCAATCCACAAACGCCCCGTTATACCCGTGCTCAACCGACCACCCCCCTGAGGCCGGCGTGTACCCGATCGTCCACTGATACGTCCACGGCATGTACGTCCAAGACGGGAACGCCGTCAGCAAAACCGCCGGGTCCTGCCGCACGGGGCGGAAGTCCTTGGAGGTCTGCACGTATTGCTCGTAGGGATCGACCGCGGCATGCGCCCAAGGCACAAAACACAGCCCCGCCGCTGCAAGAACGATCGCCGGGAAATACCTCGCCCGCATGTTTGTCTCCTCGCGCCCCGCCCGCTTGCGGTACGTTACGCAGCGTGATGCGTTGACGGGGAATGCGTCGAGTCCTCCGCGCCGATGGAATTGGCCGCGGTGCGGAAAACCGCGAAGCCGCGAAAGCGCGAAGACTGACGCGAAGAAACACCGAAAGTGTCGCCACAGATGAACACAGATAGACACGGATAGAAAACGCTTCCTGTGACATGGGCGTCCCGCCCATGCTCGATGCGCCCGGAGGCTCCGGGATATATTGTTTTCGAATGCTTTGCTAATTCCTACGCAGCAGGCACGGGCGGGACGCCCGTGTCACGTTGGGGCTTGCTCCTCGTCTTATCCGTGTTCATCTGTGTCCCTCCGGGGCGACCATTCTTCCGCATTTCTTCGCGTCTGTCTTCGCGCCCTTCGCGGCTTCGCGGTTTTCCGCACCGCGGTTCGTTTCCACGGCGCAAAGAAGAGTCGCTGCGCTCGGGCCTTCTCCGACCCAAGTACCGGCTGAACGTCACGGGGTACCGTGACCCATTGGGCAAACTGCCCATGCCGCGGCTTGCGCGGGCGGCGCATGTCACGGCTGCCCGCGCAGCGCCCCGAGTCGAAATCGGGCGCGAGTTTATACTCCAACTGCATTCGGCGATGGGCTATGCTCACTCGGGGGCCTGATGACGATCGCATGGACTCGATGCAGACCACACACGCCGCCGACGTCGCCGTCGCTTCCTCCAGGCCAAATCCCCTGCTTCCTCACGCGGTTGTGGCGGCCGAAGTAATCGTTGCGTTGGGCAGTGACCCGCACTCTGGTCTCGTGGCGGCGCAGATCGAATTGCTCCGCGCCCGCCACGGCGCGAACCGACTGGCCGAAGCGCCGCCGCCTTCGCGATGGGGCCGGTTTCTGCGGCAGTTCAACGAGCTGATCATTTGGATCCTCATCCTCGCCGCCCTCATTTCCGGGTTCATGAAAGAGTGGACGGACGCGATCGCCATCGTGGCCATCGTGCTGCTCAACGGCGTGCTCGGGTTCCTTCAGGAAGAAAAAGCGGGCAAGGCACTGGCCGCCCTGCGAAAAATGTCGTCGCCCCAGGCGAAAGTCGTGCGCGACGGCGTCGTACAGATGCTCCCGGCGGAAGACCTACTGCCCGGCGACCGCGTCGAGCTCGAGGCCGGCGACTTCATTCCCGCGGATGTGCGCCTCGTCAGCGCATCGGGACTGCGCGTGCAGGAGTCGGCGCTGACCGGGGAATCGGCCCCGGTGGACAAGGACCCCGCCGCGATGCTCGATGGCGATACGCCGCTGGCCGAGCGCATCACCATGGCCTACATGGGCACGCTCGCCACGTCCGGCAAAGCGACGGCGGTGGTCGTCGCCACGGGCATGCGAACCGAGTTGGGAAAGATCGCCGGGCTGCTGCAACACGAAGACCTCGAGCCCACGCCGCTGCAAAGGCGGCTGGCGGAACTGGGCAAAGTGATCGTCGCGGCGTGCCTCGTGATCGTCGCGATCATCTTCGTGTTGCAGGTTCTGCGGGGAAGCCCCATTCACGAAGCATTCCTCCTTGCCGTCAGCCTCGCCGTCGCGGCGGTTCCCGAGGGTCTGCCCGCGGTGGTCACCATCGCCCTGGCCCTGGGCCTGCAGCGCATGGCGAAGCGCAACGCCCTCGTCCGCAAGCTGCCGAGCGTGGAAACGCTGGGGTCGGTCACCGTCATCTGCTCCGACAAAACCGGCACGCTCACGCGCAACGAGATGACCGTCCGCGAGGTGTACGCGGCGGGCGGGCGGTACGAAGTGAGCGGGATTGGGTATTCGCCGGAGGGGAATTTTCGCAAGACCGCAAACGCGAGCGAGGGAGGGAACGTCGCCCGTGGCACGGGCGGCCCGCCCGTGTCGGACGCGCTTCCCCCCGATGAACCGCGCGGCACTCCAGCCGATTCCACGGAACACGGGCGGGCCGCCCATGCCACGGCAGCGCAGCCGATACTCCAAGAGACCGCTCCCTCGCTCGACCCGGACCTGATCCGGGCGCTCACGATCGGCGCGTGGTGCAATTACGCCTACCTCGCCCCGCCCGCGCCCGGCGAAGGAAAAAGCTGGCGTCTCACGGGCGATCCCACCGAAGGCGCGCTGATGGTGGCGGCGCTGAAGGCGGCCATTGTCACCGCCAACCGCGAGCACGAACTCCTCTACGAACTCCCCTTCGATTCCGACCGCAAGCTCATGACCGTCGTCGCCCGCGGGGCAGGCGGGCACGGAATCGCCTACACCAAGGGCGCGCCGGAAGTCGTGCTGGCCCGCTGCAATTTCGAGCGGCGGGCCGGCGCGATCGTCCCACTCACCCCGGCGCGACGGAGCGAAATCCTCGCCGCCGGCTCGGACATGGCCGCCCGCGCGCTGCGGGTGCTGGGGCTGGCCTACCGCGACATGCCAGGGGTCTGGCCGGAAGATTGTTTGGAGTGCGAGTTGGTATTCAGCGGGCTGGCGGGACTGTTTGATCCGCCGCGAGAGGAGGCGCGCCCGGCGGTGGACAAGTGCCACCGCGCCGGCATCCGCCCGGTCATGATCACCGGCGACCACCCCGCCACCGCGCTCGCCGTCGCGCGGGACCTGGGCATCGCCCGCGAAACCGATTCCGCACTCACCGGCAAGCGCTTGGACGAACTGGACGACGACGCCCTAGCCCATGTCGTCGAGCAGACGCCCGTCTACGCCCGCGTCACGGCCGAGCACAAGCTGCGCGTCGTGCGGGCGTGGCAGGCCAAAGGCCACGTCGTCGCGATGACCGGCGACGGGGTCAACGACGCGCCCGCGGTAAAGTCCGCCGATATCGGCATTGCCATGGGCCAGGCGGGCACGGACGTCACGCGCGAGGCCGCGGACATGGTGCTGACGGACGACAACTTCGCCTCCATCGTCGCGGCCATCGAAGAGGGCCGCGGGATTTTCGACGACATCCAGAAGTTCGTTCACTACTTGCTGAGCTGCAACACGGGCGAAGTGTTGGTGATGTTCGTGGGCGCGCTGGCCGGGTGGCCCGCGCCGCTGGTGGCGATCCAGATCTTGTGGGTGAACCTGGTGACCGATGCGCTACCGGCGTTGGCGCTGGGGATCGAGCGGCCCGAGCCGGATATCATGGAGCGCCGCCCCCGCCCGCCGCGGGAAGGGGTCATTACACTCCGTCGCGGCCTGCTCATGCTCTTCCACGGCACGCTCATCGCCGGAGCGACCATCGCGGGCTTCGTGATGGTGCGGCGGAGCAGCCCCAACTCCATTGACGCAGCCCGGACGGTTGCATTTTGTATTTTGTCCTATTCGCAGCTCTTCTATTCCTTCGCCTGCCGCAGCCAGCGGTACACGCTGCCGAAGCTGGGGATCATGACGAATCCATACCTGCTGGGCGCGATCGTGATCTCGGGGCTGATACAGCTCGCCGTGTTCCTGCCGTTCCTGCGCGGGGTGTTCCACGTGACGTGGTTGACGTGGGAATGGCCGCTGGTGCTGCTGTTGGCGCTGACACCGGTGACGATCATTGAGGTGCTGAAGATCCTTCGGGCGGGCATATTCCCAAAAACGTGAATAGGACGCGCTCGCACTGCGGGAGTGAGGTAAGATCAGTGACGTGACACCAGACAGACGACGGCAAGTGGTTTCGTTTTCAGTGCTCGCCTTCATCGCAGCTCTCTGTTTCGTGGTGCCTTGGCCTATCGTGCTCCTGGTTTTTGTGCTCATCGGCATCCCGCTGGGAATCAAGTATGGCAGCCAGGATAAGTTTTGGACCTGATGAGTCCGGGGCCGTTGGGTTTGATCGACCTGCGCTCCAAGCCTAATCTACCGGGCATATGTCGGCCAAACCTGTCATCTGCATCATCGGCGCCGGCGCGGTCGGCGGGTACTACGGCGCTCGTCTCGCGCAACACGGGCATGACGTTCACTTTCTCCTCCGCTCCGATTTCGACGCCGTACGGCGAAACGGTTGGAAAGTGAAAAGCTGCGACGGCGACTTCACCCTCGCGCCCGGCGAATCGCACGTCTACGACGACGCGCGGAAAATGCCCAAGGCCGACCTCGTGCTCGTCACGCTCAAGACGACCGCCAACGACCAATTCGAGCCGCTGATCCGCCCGCTCGTGAAGGAAGACACCGCAATTCTCACGCTCCAGAACGGCCTGGGCAGCGAAGAGCGGCTGGCGACACTCTTCGGAAAAGAACACATTTTGGGCGGCATGGCGTTCACCTGCATCAACCGGATCGGCGCCGGGGAGATCGATCACATGGCCGAGGGATGGGTGCGGATCGGCGAGTTTGGCGGCGGGCCGAGCCCCCGCGCCAGCCGCGTCGCGGAACTGTTTTCCGCGAGCAAGATCGATTGCAAGGTGCTGGACAATCTTCGCCGGGGGCGGTGGGAAAAGCTTTCGTGGAATATCCCCTTTAACGGCCTGGGCGCGGTAATGGACCTGACGACCGACCGACTGATAGGCACCGAAGAAGGCGTCGCGCTGCTGCTATCGATCATGCGGGAAGTCGCCGACGCGGCCAGGGCGCTTGGGGCTGCGATTCCCGAAGATCTGCCCCGCCGGCATATCGACAAAACGCGGCCGATGGGCGCGTACCAGACCAGCATGCAAATTGACCGGCGCGAAGGACGGGCAATGGAAGTCGAGGCGATACTGGGAGAGCCGCTACGGCAGGGGATGGGGGCGGGGATTCTGATGCCGCGGTTGGCGGCCTTGTATGAGATGGCGAAGGCGGTGAACGCCGCGATGGCCTAAGAGATTGCAAAGTGAAAATTTGGGGACAAGTGGGAGGACGGCCTGAGTCGTAACTCCGCCTTTCAATTTTCATTTTGCAATTTGCACTTTGCAATTTGCAATCCCCGACCCGCGCCGCGCCCGCCTACTGCAATTTCAAACGCATTGATTCTCTCCCATCCCAAGAGAAGGTATCATCCTCCCCATGCACGTCGTCATCTTCGAGGCGTCTCGCTGGCATACGTTTGCCCCGCTTTCCCTGAGCCGGCCGGTGTTTATGCTGGCGACGGGGATGAGCACCCTTTTGCAAAAGCAGTTGCGGCACCTCAAGCCCCCGCGCCTCACGCTCTGGGTGCGGCCGGAATTGGAGGAATTCTGCCGCCAGCGGGTCGCCCCCAAAACGGGCGTGCCGACGCAGATCAATGCGCCGCTCGACGACGAGCCGGCGCTGCTGATTAACGGCAGGACGGTGCATTTCGGGAAGTTTGAGTATCCGCCGCACGAAGCGGTGATGGCGGATGACGGCGACGTGGTGCGTGCCGCGATGACGCATGATCCGGGCCTTTCCCCCCGCGACGCCTGGGACCGCACCGAGCGCTGGCTGCGGTTGCTCGAGCTCCCGCAGATGCCCGGCCAGGGGCGCTGCGTCGAATCGCTGGTGGACCTGATTCATTGGAACGACGAGTCGCTGGTGGAGGATTTCGCGCACCTGGAAACGCCCAGTTCGCCGCGGCCCGCGGGGCCGTATCACCTCGTCGAGGAGCGGGACGTGTGGCTGGGGCCGGGCGTGAAGCTCGACCCCGGGTGCGTGCTGGATGCGTCGAAGGGGCCGGTGGTGATCGGCGAAGGGGCCACGATCGGCGCGAACGCGGTGTTGCAGGGTCCCTGCTACATCGGCCCGCATGCGACGATATCGCCGGTCGCGCAGATCCGACCCGGCACCAGCATCGGCCCCATGTGCAAGGTGGGCGGCGAAGTGTCCGCGTCGATCATGCTCGGCTACTCGAACAAGCCGCACGAAGGGTTTCTCGGCCACAGCTACGTCGGCAAGTGGGCAAACCTCGGCTCCGGGACCACCACGAGCAATTTGAAAAATACCTACGGCGAGATCAGCCTGAAACTCGGCGAGCACGACGTGCCCACCGGCCGCCGATTTTTGGGCTCCCTCATTGGCGACCATTCCAAAACCGGCATCCTCACCCGCCTGTCGAGCGGCACCTACATCGGCTTCTCCAGCATGCTCGCCGGCTCGGGCGTCGCGCCGCGGTACGTCCCGAGCTACACCTTCTGGACCGACCGCGGATCGGAGCCGTATCGGTTCGAAAAATCCATGGAAGTCGCGAAGCGCGTATTCGATCGCAGAGACCGGGCGTGGACCGCGACGGACGAAGCCGTAATGCGCTACGTCGCGGAGACGGCGTCGAAGGTGGAAGGGAAGGAGTGAAGACTGAGACCTGACGGCGAAAGTGCCCCGGATGGTATGGCTTGGCTCTGTGCTTCAAGAACAAATCCTTTCACGCCGGGTACGAGCGATAGCGAGGCCCCGGATTCTTCGGGGTAGGGGAACTCTCCGGTCCCTCGAATCCGGGGCCTCGCTTTCAGCTCGTACCCGGCGTGAATAGACTCAGTACTCAGTCCTCAGTCCTTGCTATCAGAAAGGGTTTCCGACATGCCTCGCCTCGCCGCGTTCCCTAAAGCGTTCATGGACGAACTGTGCGTCAACGGGAAGATGACGCTGCGCCAGTGGGTCGATCTCTCGGCTTCGCTCGACATCGACGGGCTCGAGTTCTACAGCGGCTTTCTCGATCTGCGCGCGCCGGGCTCCTGGCCCGTGGCCCGGCGGATGGTCGAGGACCAGGGGCGGTCCATCCCCATGCTCTGCTGCTCGCCCGACTTCACCCATCCCGATCCGGCATTTCGACGGCAGCAGATCGATCTGGAAAAAGGGTGGATCGACATGGCCGCGGCGCTCGGCGGAAAATTCTGCCGCGTGCTCTCCGGGCAGCGCCGGCCGGAAGTGAGCCGGGCGCAGGGCGTGCAGTACGCCGCCGACGCGATTGAAGAGTGCATCCCCCATGCCGCGGAGCGGGACGTCACGATCATCATCGAGAACCACTACAAGGACAATTACTGGCAGTACCCCGAATTCGCCCAGAAGATGGACGTCTTCTGCGAACTCGTCGAGCGCGTCCAATCCCCCCACTTTGGCGTCAACTACGATCCGAGCAACACGATTCTCGCCGGCGAAGACCCGCTCGAACTGCTTCGGCGGATCAAGCACCGCGTCGTCACCATGCACGCCAGCGACCGCTATCTCGCCGAGGGAACCATCGAAGACCTCCGCAAGGAGGAGGACAGCGTCGGCTACGCCAGCCGCCTCCGCCACGGGGAAATCGGCAAGGGCCTCAACGACTACGACGCCATCTTCACCGAACTTCGCGGCGTCCATTTCAACGGCTGGATCAGCATCGAAGACGGCGTGAACGGGATCGAAGAACTCCAGCGCAGCGCGCTGTTCCTCCGCAAAAAGATGCGACAGTATTGGCCCGCCGCGACGAAATAAGAACGAACACATCCAGCCCCGGAGGGGCGTAAGAAGCGTTAGATATTCGAACCATGTCCGATGTTCGGGGGATCCGTTCGGGCAAGGGACGATCGGAGCCGGGCAGTGTCGGCCCGGCTCCGAATGGATTTCGTCGGCCACGCAATTTGATCGTCAGAGGCGGAATGGGAATTCAGCGCTTCTTACGCCCCTCCGGGGCTGTGCGCCATTCGGGATCTTTTCCCACGGCTTGCGCCGTGGGCTAAGTTCTTACGCCCCTCCGGGGCTGATCGCGTGGGCTTCAGAGCCGCACGGTTTCGTAAGTCAACATTGAAATCATCAACCCGCGGATACGGGTTGCGGCGATTCGATGGTTTGCAACCACTCCTCCAAGCCTTCACCCGTCTTGGCGGAAAGCTCGAAGATCTGCATCCCCGGGCGGACGGCGAGGATATTGGCATGGGCGGCGGCGCGGTCGAAGCCGACCGCGGCGGCGAGGTCCATCTTGGTAATCACCGCGACGTCGGCGGTGTTGAAGATCGTCGGGTACTTCAGCGGCTTGTCCTCCCCTTCGGTCACCGAGAACAGCACCAGCCGATGCGCTTCGCCCAGATCGTAGCTGGCCGGGCAGACAAGATTGCCAACGTTTTCGATGAAGAGGTAATCGAGCGAGTCCAAGTCCCATCCCTCCAGCGCATCCTGCACCATCTGCGCTTCGAGATGGCAGACCGTGCCGGTAACGATCTGCCGCACGGGCGCGCCGCTGCGGGCGAGGCGCTGGGCGTCGTTGTCCGTGGCCAGATCCCCCACCAACGCGGCGACCCGGTGCCGCTTCGCGAGCAGCGTCAGCACGCGTTCCAGAAACATGGTCTTCCCGGATCCCGGACTGGAGACGAGGCTGATGACCCGCACGCCCGCGTCGTTGAACCGCTGCCGCAAGGCGCGGGCGACGACGTCGTTTTGCTTGAGCACCTTCTGGCGGACTTCGACGAGGCGGGTTTGGGTGTTCATCCGAAGACCTTTGTATATTAGTCGTTGTGCGAACTCGCTCGTTCCGGTCCCCTCGCCCTCGCACCCGGGGGAGAGGGAAAAACCGTCTTGTGCGAAGAGCCTCGCGCACGAATTGTACGGGCGATCGGCCCGAAGGGTGAAGCGGAAAAGTCGTGATTGCGAGGCCCACCGCGCCTCTCCGCCTTTTTTGCTGTTCCCCCTGCATGGCAGAAAGCTTCTAATGCCACGCAAAGCCCTGGTGGAGCCGCAATGGTGCATGGCAGCCGAGCATGTAGGTTTCGCAACAAAGCCCTTCTCACCCTTGCGCTGCTGGCCGGGGCGAATCTTGTCGCCTGGGCCGCGGCACTGATCACTTTCCACCATTTTGCGGTGCTTCTGGGGACCGCCACGCTCGCCTATACCCTCGGCCTGCGGCACGCGGTGGACGCCGACCATATTTCCGCCATCGACAACGTCACCCGCAAGCTCATGCAGGAGGGCCAGCGCCCGCTGCTCGTCGGATTCTTCTTCTCACTGGGGCACTCGACCGTCGTCGTGCTGCTGTCGGTGGTGATCGCGCTCACCGCGGCGCACATTCAGTCCCGATTCCCGGACATCCAGCGCATCGGCGGGCTCATCGGAACCACCGTCTCGGCGGTATTTCTGCTCGTTATCGCGGGCATCAATCTCCTTGTGCTCCGCGGGGTGGTCGGCGCGTTCCGCCGGGTCAAACGGGGCGAACCGTACGATGAGCAAGACCCGAACGCCGCCCTCGATCAACTGGGCGTCATGGGCAGAATCTTCCGGCCGGTGCTGCGCATCGTGGACCGCAGTTGGAAGATGTACTGGGTCGGCCTGCTGTTCGGCCTGGGCTTTGACACGGCGACCGAAGTCGGCCTGTTGGGCATCTCCGCCGCGGCGGCTACGCAGGGGCTGCCGGTCTGGTCCATCCTGCTGTTCCCCGCGCTCTTCACCGCCGGGATGTGCCTGGTGGATACGCTCGACGGGATCCTCATGCTCGGCGCTTACGGCTGGGCCTACGTGCATCCCGTCCGCAAGCTCTACTACAATATGACGATCACGGCCGTCTCGGTGATCATCGCCGTCGCGGTCGGCGGAATCGAAGTGCTCAGCATGCTCGCCGGCCGCCTCAACCTCCATGGCCCCGGCTGGGACACGATCAATTCACTCGGCAACCACATGGGCGCGATAGGAATTCTCATCATCGCAATATTCATCCTGAGCTGGGCCGCGTCCACGCTCGGGTATCGCATGATGGGCTACAAACAGCTTGAGTTCGCTACAGGGCCAGCGCTTCCCGAGGCCGACGCCGCCAAAGAATCTCCCGCGATGTGATGGCCAATTCCCCGATAGATATTGTTGAAATACCCGCCTCGATTTTGCCACAATCTCTCCCTGGACAATTCGAGGGCTCCGCGACCCATCGGTCATACAATGGAGCATGACCGGGGAATGGAGCGCGCCGATGTTGAATCGGGGGGCTTGAGCAGCCCAAATATTCACGAGATGGTGCATAACGGTGCGTTTTGGTGCATTTGGCGAGTCGCCGGGCCGTGTGTTGGATTGACTTTCCCCCCCGATTCACCGAAGAAAGACTTTTGCACGCCGTCGTGGCCTTCCGTTTGGGCCGGGCGAATGTCGCACTTATTCCATGGACAACGATGGCAATCGCGTCACTGACCAACATCGAGAAGCATTTCGGCAAGCAGGTTCTCTTCGAGAAGCTTGATCTGACGATCGGCGAAGAGGAGCGCGTCGGGTTTATCGGGGCCAACGGGTCCGGGAAATCCACGCTCTTTAAGTTGCTCACGGGCAAGATTCAGCCGGACGTGGGGACGGTAATCGTCGGCCGGGGCACGAAGGTCGGGTATCTCGTGCAGAATCCGGAGTTCGACCTGGAAAACACCGTGCTCGACGAGGCGGAGCTGGGCTTCGCCCAGTTGCACAAACTCTCGCACGACATGCGCGTCCTCGAGCACCGGATGGCCGAGGCGACGGGCGGCGAATTGGAAAAAGTGCTGGAGCGGTACCAGAACGTCCAGCACGAGTTCGACATCGCCGGCGGGTACGCCTGGCAGCACAAGATGGAGGCCACGCTCCTGGGCGTGGGCCTTGGGCGCGAGACGTGGGAGCAGAAGGTCAGCGTTCTATCGGGCGGGCAGCGGTCGCGCCTGGCGCTCAGCAAGCTGCTGCTCTCGGAGCCGGACCTGCTTCTGCTCGATGAGCCGACGAACCACCTGGACCTGGCCGCCATCGAATGGCTGGAAAAGTATCTCGCGGATTTCAGCGGGGCAGTCGTCATTATCTCGCACGACCGGTTTCTGCTCGACCGGCTCGCCACGCGCATCGTCTGGCTCAACCGGGCACAGATAGACAGCTATTCCGGCAACTATTCTGCCTACGTCGAACAGCGCGAGCTCAACGAGCTAAGCCAGCAGCGGGCGTACGAGTTACAGCAGAAGGACGTCGCCAAGCAGCAGGAATTCATCCGGCGATTCAAGGCCGGCCAACGCAGCAAGGAGGCCAAGGGCCGCGAGAAGCGATTGGAACGCCGCATGGAAAGCGGCGAAATGGTGCGGCCGGTCACCGTGCAGCAGAAGATCAACCTCTCGATCAATTCCAACCAGCGGGCCGGCGACCGCGTGCTGCAGGTGCGCGAGCTGAGCAAGGCGTTTGGCGAGAACGTGCTGTGGCAGGAGATATCCGCGGAGATCAGCCGGGGCGAGCGGATCGGCATCATCGGGCATAACGGCTCGGGCAAGACGACGATGCTGAAGGTGCTGATGGGCCTCGAGCCTGCCGGGGCGGGCGTGGTGAAATGGGGCGCCAACCTCAAGCTCGGCTACTACGACCAGCGCCAAGACATGCTTAATCCCAAGCACACCATGATGGACGCGCTGCACTACGGCCGCCAGATCAAGGACAAGGAGGCCCGGGACGTGCTGGGCCTCATGCTCTTCGGGAACGACGACGTCGAAAAACGCATCGAGCTTCTCAGCGGCGGCGAAAAAGCCCGCGTGCGCATCGCGCAGCTCCTCGTGGACAAGCCCAACGTGCTGGTCCTCGACGAACCCACCAACCACCTCGACATCACCTCGCGCGAGGCGCTGGAAAGCGCCCTCTCCGGCTTCGACGGCACGATCCTGTGCGTGAGCCACGACCGCTACTTCCTGGATCAAGTGGTCGAACGGCTTTGGGTATTGACCCCTCCCACCATGACCGATTTCGACGGCAACTATTCGGAGTGGGTCGAGAAATTGAAGGAACTGGAAAAACGCGCCAAGGAGGAAGCCGCGGCCGGCAGCGCGAAGGGAAAACGGCGGTGATTGGGCGAAGGAAATGAACGCCAAGAGAGCAACACGCGCGCGGGATTCAGTGAAGCGACGGGCGTATCACTTTCGAAATGAAATCGAACGCAGAGACGCAGAGACGCAGAGGTAGGAAAGAGAGAGAACTGCTGGGCCGCCCTCAGAATTCTCGAAGGGCCTTATACTCAAGCCAACAATCCTCTCCGCGCTTTCCTCTGCGTCTCGGCGTCTCTGCGTTGGATTTTATTGCCCGGACGGCCGGACGTGTCGCAGCAAGAACAGCGCAACCACTTCCCCGTATTCCTTGGCGTTTCCAGTCTTGGCGTCCTTGGCGTCTGGCATTCATTTCCTTCGCGTCGGGCAACGTCGTGGATCGTTAATGGAAATTGCCCACAACCCTGCCCTATCCTGTCTCACCGCCGACGCATGAAGGAGACCCGTTATGGCCGATCCCGCGAGTGATGAATGTCTGAACGTGATCTTCCGCGAGGCACACACGCATTCGGCGTGGCTTGCCAAACCGGTGGACGATGCGCTGCTGCGGGAGGTCTACGACCTCGCCAAGCTCGGGCCCACGTCGGCGAACACCAATCCGATGCGGGTCGTTTTCGTGAAGTCGGCCGCGGGCAAGGAGCGATTGAAGCCGGCGCTGTCCCCGGGAAATGTGGAGAAGACGATGGCTGCGCCGGTGTGCGCGATCATCGCGAATGACATGCGCTTTCACGAATTGATCCCCAGGCTCTGGCCGCACATGCCGGAGATGGCGAACGTTTTTACGCAGCCGGGCAAGGAGGAATTCGTCGCGACGTTCGCCTTCCGCAACGCGACGCTGCAAGGCGCTTACCTCATCATCGCGGCCCGCGCGCTGGGGCTTGACGCGGGGCCGATGTCGGGCTTCGACAACGCGAAGGTGGACGCGGAGTTCTTCCCGGACGGGCGGCTTAAATCCAATTTCCTCATAAACCTCGGCTACGGAGATCCCGCCATGCTCCGCCCTCGCAACCCGCGGCTGAGCTTCGAGGAAGCGTGCCAAATCATTTAGTGCTTTGCCCAAAATTGTGGCTGAGACCGATAACTCAATTTTTACCAGAGAAATCCGCGAACGGGTGTGCCGCGGGGATCAGATGTGCTACGATCCGTTTATGACGACTTCTTCCAACGCCGCCTCTGTTCCGCCGTCCGCCCCCCGGCCAGTCTTGATCTGGCGACCGGAGAGCGACGAAACGCACATCCAGCCGAGTCTCGAGCAGGCCGCGGGCTTCCTCGAAGTACCCGTGGCGGAGGTCCTGGCGGCCATCGATGCGGGCGACCTGCTCAAGGGGTGGTTCGTCGATTGGCAGGCGGTCTCGGCACATCCGGTCGGCGGGAACGCGAAATAGGCCGTTTATCCCGTGTATCCGTTTATATCGCCACACGAGGGGGAGTTTCCCGCAATACGGGCCGGTGCATACCGGCTCGCGGTTGGCCCACGCGGTTGAAGGGTTGCATGCTGTCGTACTGAAGCTCAACCCTTTTCCCGGGCGCTTATGTCAATGCAATCCTGGATCGAACCCCTCGAATCGCGGCAACTCCTCTCCGGCTCACCCAACCTTGCCATGAGCGCCAGTCAACTGGTGTTTAGCCAGGTTGCAGGGGCCACCACCGCGTATCAGCAGATCAAGCTGAAGAACACGGGCTCCGCCAAGCTGGCGCTCGGGTCAATCTCCATCGGCGGCGCGAATGCGAGCGAGTTCACCCTCTCCATGAAGCGCATGCCCATCAAGCTGGGGCATGGCGCAACGTACAGTGTAAAAGTAGCATTCAAGCCGACTGCCGCGGGCTTGGCCAACGCCACGCTCGACGTCGCCAGCAACGACCCCGACATGGCGGTCTGCTCGGTGCCGCTCCGCGGGCTGGGCACCGACGGGGTCTTTGAAGCCCACGAGCCGTCGCTTCAGCACATCCTCGACACGTTCCGAATTCCCGTCAACGTAGGCGACCTCGATCCCTCCACCGGCGTCCTCGATGGCCCCGGCCCCAGTGACGAAGTGCCGCTGCAACTGATGCACAAGGCCGGCAAGGGACCGGTGCGCATCACGCCGATCGCCTCCTACAGTTGGGATTCCAGCCCGGTGGCGCAATTCGGCTGGTACTCGCCCGCGCCGTCCGGGCCCGTCAATCACAAACTATTCACGATCCCCGCCCACGCGACGGAAACGCTGATGCCCAGGACGACCGGCACAACGAAGTTCGATCCGGGCAACGCCGTATTCGGGCTCTACTCGACCTGGCCTTACCAGGCGCACGGCCCGGTCTATACCCAGGATGGGCGCAACACCTGGGCTTCGCCCACGGGCACCGATCATCAACACGAAGTCCGTTTTTACCCGTATAAGACGCCGGACGGGAAGACGGTCGCGAACACGTACGTCGCCGCGGTCGAAGAGGCGTTCAACAGCGACTTCCAGGACGCGGTGTTCATCATCAGCAACGTCGCGCCGCTGTAAGACCGCCCGCAACAGCAGTCACTTCTGCTTCGCATTCCGCAGCGCCGCCGTGAACCACCCTTCCGCGGCAGGCTGCTGCCGCGGCTTGGGCACGACCGGCGCTGAAACCGGCTTCGCCACGGGCGCGCTCCGGGCCGGCGCGGGCCTCTCCGCCGGCTTCCCCGCATTTTTCCGCAACGACAGCGCGATGCGCTTGCGGGCCGGGTCCACTTCCATCACCGTGACCTCCACCCGCTGCTGTACCTTCACCACCTCGTTGGGATCTTTCACGAACCGGTCGGCGAGCTGGCTGACGTGGACCAATCCGTCCTGATGCACGCCCACGTCCACGAACGCGCCGAACGCCGTCACGTTCGTCACGATCCCCGGCAGCTTCATCCCCGGCTTCACGTCCTCCAGCTTGTTGATCCCCTCGGCGAACGCGAACGCTTCAAACTTCTCACGCGGGTCGCGGCCGGGTTTGGCCAGCTCCGCGATGATGTCATTGAGCGTCGGCAGGCCGATCTTCTCGGTGACATATTTGTGCTTCTCGATCTTCTGGCGAAGGGCATCGTCCCGCACGAGGTCCGGGATCGTGACGCCCAGGTCCTTTGCCATGCGGTCCACCACGGCGTACGACTCGGGATGCACCGCCGACTCGTCGAGCGGATTTTCCGCGCCGCGCACGCGGAGAAACCCCGCCGCCTGCTCGAAGGTCTTTTCCCCCAGCCGCGGCACTTCCTTCAGGCCGCGCCGGCTCTTGAAAGGCCCGTGCTCGTTGCGGTACGCGACGATGTTCTCGGCGATCCCCGCGTTCAGGCCCGACACGTAGGTCAGCAGTTGCTTCGACGCGGTGTTGACCTCCACCCCCACGCCGTTGACGCACGAGACCACCACATCATCCAGCGATTTCTTCAACGCGTCCTGATCGACGTCGTGCTGGTACTGGCCGACGCCGATGGATTTCGGATCGATCTTCACCAGCTCGGCGAGCGGGTCCATCAGCCGACGGCCGATCGAGACCGCGCCGCGCACGGTGATGTCCTGCTCGGCGAATTCCTCCCGCGCCGCTTCGGAGGCAGAATAGACGGACGCCCCCGCCTCGTTCACCATCACCACCTGCACGCCCGCCGGCAGCCCCAGCTTGCGGATAAAGTTTTCCGTCTCGCGCGAGGCGGTGCCGTTGCCGATGGCGATCGCCTCGATCTGGTGCTGCTCAACCAAATGCCGGATCGTCTGCTCCGCTTCGAGCGTCTTCTGCCGGCCCTGATCGGGATAGATCACGTCGTGATGCAGCAGTCGGCCCTGTGCGTCGAGGACGACTGTCTTGCACCCCGTGCGGAAGCCGGGGTCGATCGCCAGCGTGCGTTTCTGCCCCAGGGGCGAGGAGAGGAGCAATTGCCGCAGGTTCTGGGCGAAGACGTTTATGGCGTCGGCGTCGGCCCGGTTCTTGGATTCCAGCCGGGCCTCGGTTTCCATCGAGAGCGACAGCAGCCGCTTGTAGCTTTCCTTGACCGCCAGGCGCACCTGCTCAGCACATGCGCCGCGGCCGGTGACGAAGCGGCTTTCAAGAATGGCGATCGCGTCCTCCTCCTGCGGGCGGATTTGAAACGAAAGCACCCCCTCCGCCGCCCCCCGGCGGATCGCCAGCACGCGGTGCGACGGCGCATTGGCCAGCGGCTCCGACCAGTCGAAATAGTCCTTGAACTTCGCCCCCTCCGCTTCCTTCCCCGCGATCACTTCCGAACGGATCAGGCCCCTGCGCAAAAACAAATCACGCATCTTCGTCCGCGTGTCGGTGTCGTCGCTCACCTTCTCCGCGAGGATGTCCCGTGCCCCCTGTAGCGCCGCGGCCACGTCCGGCACCTTCAACTCCTCGGCAACCGCCGACCCCTGCGGCGTCACAAACTTCGCCGCCTCCTTCTCCGGATCAACGGCCGGATTCTGCGCCAGCACCAGTTCCGCCAAGGCCTCCAGCCCCCGCTCCCGCGCGATGGTTGCCCGCGTCCGCCGCTTGGGCCGGAACGGCTGATAGACGTCCTCCAGCGTCGCCATCGTCAGCGCGCCGTCCACTTTGCCACGCAACTCTTCCGTCAGGAGATTACGCTCTTCCAGCGACTTGAGAATGGATTGCCGGCGCGCGTCGAGCTCGCCCAATTGCTCCAGCCGATCGCGAATGGCCGCGATCGCCACTTCGTCCAGCAGGCCCGTCGCCTCCTTGCGATAGCGCGCGATAAAAGGGACCGTGCCCCCCTCTTCCAGCAGCTTCGCGGCGGCCTCTACCTGCGCCGGCCTGAGCGATAATTCCCCCGCGATTTTCCCGACGTGCAATTCGTTCATGCGAAATACCATCCCTGGCAAATAACCCCACTTCAAGGCGGAACACAATAGCAATGAAGCGGCGTGATGGGGAGGGCTTTATGCGTGTAGACGAACCCGTGCGGTCGGCGGTATTTTTGGGGGAATCCGACGGCAGGGATACGCATGCAAGACCCGCCACCCCCCACCATCGTCTTAGCCATCGGCCGCCAGATCGGCAGCGGCGGCGCCGAGCTGGGCGAGCGCCTCGCCCGCCGGCTCAATTTTGCCTACATCGATCGCCAGATCATGCAGGAAGCCGCCCGCTGCCTGGGCGTTGACGAGGCACATCTGCTTCACCGCGCCGAGCGCACCACAGGCTTCTGGGAGAAACTCGGTCACATCCTGTCCATGGGCATCCCCGAAAGCGTCTACACGGATGCACTGAGGGTTCCGGAGGTTACGGACGTCGCGCTGTTCGGCGTCTCCATGCAGGTGATTCGCGAGCTCGTTTCCAACCGCGATACGGTGCTCATCGGGCACGCCGGGTTCCACTGCCTGCGGGGTTGGCCGGGCCTCGTGAGCGTATTCACCCACGCCCCGCGCGAGTTTCGCGTCCGCCGCATGGCGATGCGGTATCACATCACCGATCCCGCGGAGGCCCGGGCCGTGATCGATCGCACGGATGCCGAGCGCGAGCGATTCATCCGCCAGATGGCGGGCGTCTCATGGACCGATGCCCGCAACTACGATTTGTGCCTGGACATGAGCCGCGTCACCTTCGACATGGCGGAGCAGATGGTGGTGAACCTCATCGAGCAGCGCATAGGTATCCTCGCCGCCACCCCGGCTCCGGTTGCGGCCCCCTCTGCCTCCCAAGGAGAAGTTTAGCGCAGTCAATTCAAGACTCATCGCGGAGACACGGAGGCGTGCCCAAGTTTCCGTGGCCGCGCAGTTCAGGGATGAAAATCGAACGCAGAGATGCCGAGACGCAGAAGTAGGAAAGAGAGAGAATGAGTGAGCCGAATGCCGGCCCCTCGCGAAATCCTGGGCACCCAGAAGCATTCCTTTTCTCCCTCCTACCTCTGCGCCTCGGCATCTCTGCGTTCGATTCTCTCCCATTCCCTCTTGGCGACTTGGCGACTTGGCGACTTGGCGGTTCAGCCCTCCTCTTCACCAAGAAATCATCCGCAATCCACGCGGCACGGCGAGCGAGGCACCCTCCATGTCTCCGTTGGTGAAAATTCCTCCGCGCTAATGCGCCATCACCGGCCCCGCGTGGGCCCGGGCTCGGCGGAAGAGCAGCACGCCCGGTATGCTCAAGAAGCACAGGATTGCCATCCCGCGGAAAATGTCCACGTACGCCCAGAGCTGCGCCTGTTGCAACAGCACGGCGTAGAGCTGACCGGCCGCCTGGCCCGCGCCGGTAACCGTCCCGTTGTGCGCGCCAAACGTTACCGCCGCCGATTGCAGGAACTGGCGGTATGCCTGGCCGAAGGGCGTCAGGTGGGAGACCATGTAAAACTGGTGCGCCTGCGACCGGCGGACGATCATCGCCGTCACCACGGAAATGCCCACCCCGCCGCCGAGATTGCGCAGCAGGTTGAAGAGCCCCGTCGCGCTGCCCATCTGCTCGTTGCGCAGCGTCCCCATCGTCATGGTCGTCAGGGGCACGAACACGAACGCGGTCCCCAGGCCGTTGAAGATGTTGGGCCAGAAAATGTTGCGCGTGGAGATGTCGAGCGTGAAATCGCCGAACAGGATCAGCGAATACCCCAGCATCGCGAAGCCGAACGCAATCAGCGCCCGCGCATCAATCACGCCGATGAGCCGGCCAACGACTATCATCGCCACCATCGACCCTATCCCGCGCGGGCTGACGGCCAGCCCGCTCTGCGTCGCCGGGTAGCCCATCAGCGTTTGCAGGAACAGCGGCAGCAGTGTGATCGAGCCGTAGAGCACCGCGCCCATCATCGTCATCAGCGCAGTGCCCACCGCGAAATTGCGGTCAGAGAAGATCCGCAGGTTTACGATCGGGTCCGGGATGATCAATTCCCACGTTACGAACGCCACCAGCCCCATCGCCGACAGCGCCGCGAGAATCTGGATGAAGCGCGAGGAGAACCAATCTTCGTCCTGGCCCTTGTCCAGCATGATCTGCAAACAGGCCACCCACAGTGCGAGCAGGCCCAGGCCGACGAGATCGATCCGCCCCCGCCTTGTGGCGCGAATGTACGGCGGATCTTCGATAAACGTCTGCGCCAGGAGGACGGCAAGAATTCCGATCGGGAGGTTGATGTAGAAGACCCAGCGCCACGAGTAATTGTCGGTGATCCACCCGCCCAGCGTCGGCCCGATGATCGGCGCGACCACCACGCCCATCCCGAAGATCCCCATCGCCACCCCGCGCTTGCTCGGCGGAAAGCTCTCGAGAAGCACCGCCTGCGAGATGGGCTGAAGCGCCCCGCCCCCCGCGCCCTGCAAAATGCGCGCGACGATCAGCATGCCCAGACTGCTGGCCACGCCGCACAGCCCCGACGCGATGGTGAACACTCCAATGCAGGCCACCAGGAACCGCTTGCGCCCGAAGTACCCGCTGAACCAACCGGTCGCCGGGAGCACAACGGCATTGGAGACGAGGTAACTGGTGAGCACCCACGTCGCCTCGTCGTTGCTCGCCGACAGGCTGCCGGCGATGTGCGGGAGCGCGACGTTCACCACGGTCGTGTCGAGCACCTCCATGAACGTGGCGGTCATTACCGCCATCGCGATCACCCACGGGCTGGCCCGCGGACGCCACACCGCGCTGACAGGCAAACCGCCGGGCTGGGCCGTAGCGCTTGACATCGCTGCCCAACCCGCCCGCAATTTCGTTGCCGGGGCCAGCGGCCTCGGCCGACAAGAGTGCGCGGCACATTCGGCGGCTCCTGCTCCCTCCTACGGTATTCCCAGGGATGGATGGGACGGGGTTCGATGCGCACCTCTGCCATGACATGGGCGGCCCGCCCATGAAGTGGCACGGGCAGCTTGCCCGTGGTCACGGTACTCCGTGACATTCGGCCGGTGCTCTGGCCGAAGAAAGCAAAATGTGGCACAGCCGCCCCCGGCTGTGTTCCGCTGCAGGCGGGAGAAGAAAGACACAGCCGAGGGCGGCTGTGCCACACGGGTCCTGTAGGTTTGGCTCCGAACCTAGCAGTCGCTCACGGCAAGGCGTTAAAGAGGTCGATCAGCGATTGCACGTCCGTGGGCAAGATCGGCGGACGAACGGATTGCCTCTCCCAGCCGAACAATGCTTCCACCGCCGCCCCGCAGATTCGCCCCTGACACGGCCCCATCCCGCAGCGCGTCTGAAGCTTGGCCGCGAGCCACGATTCGTGCCCGTGGAGGCGTTCGAACGTCACGTCTTCGCACCGGCACACGATCGTGTCCGGTCGAGGCAGGCTCCGCAATTCCTGCCGCAATGCGAACGCAGCCTCAAGCCGCCGGGCAAATACGCGAGCCCTGTCGCGGGCGCGAAACAGAGCCCGCGCCCGCCCAGGCTGATCCGCAGCCGCGTACCCCGCGATCTGTCCTTCGAGCAGCGAAAGGTCGAGCCCGCCAATGCCGGTGATCTCCCCTGCGGCATACACACCCGGCAGCGAAGTCTGCTGTGAAGCATCCACGCCCACCGCGCCGCACAAAATTTCGCAACCGAGCAGAGCCGCGAGATCGGTGTTGGGAACAAGCCCGAACCCGCACGCCAGATAATCGCAGTGCTCGGTCCAATCCGTCCGCCCGTCGCTGAGCGTGACGGACGCGAGCCGCCCCTCGCCCGCTGCCGAGGTCGGCCAGCAGCCCGCGGCGAAGCGAATCCCGCGCAGCCCCCGCCGCAGATCAAGCGCTTGCCGCAGCTTTGCCGGATGCCCGAGCAACCCCATTCCGAAGCGCGCCAAGTTTTTCCGCGGCGTCTGCTCGGCGATGAGTCGCACGTCCGCGCCGCGATGCCGAAGGTACGCCGCGACTGCCAGCAACAGCGGCCCTGAACCTGCGACCACAACGCGCTTGCCCTCGATCGGTAACCCCGACTTCACCATCGCCTGCAGACCACCCGCCCCCATTACATTCGGGAGCGTCCAGCCCGGAAACGGAAGCAGCAACTCTCTCGCGCCCGTTGCGAGCACGAGCCGGTCGCAAGTGAAGGAACGCGCTTCGCCGCCGGTCTCGGCGAGGAGTTTGCCCGGCCCGTTTGCGCCGATGATTTGCGTGCCGGGAAACATCACAACGCCGCTCTTGCGAACGCGGTCAAACCATCGGCCGGCATCCGCGCCTACGGGATGATCGCCCTGCGCCCGCCAGATTTGCCCGCCCGCCGCGGGGTTGTCGTCGATGACGGCAACGCGCCGGCCGGCCTCCGCGGCGCAACACGCCGCCGCGAGCCCGGCAGGGCCGGCGCCGACGATGACCACGTCGAAAACGTGCGCCGATGTGTTTCCGCGAGGGAGTTCGTCTGCCTTCCGCACGCGCGATGGCTTCGAAGCGGGCCCTCCGACAGTGCCTGGGAGATTTACGCTATTCGACGCTCGGCCCCTCGCCCCTGCCCTCTCCCCCGAGTACGAGGGAGAGGGAGGCTGGTCGCTCGCGCTTGCGAGATCGCATTGAAGTGGAGCGCCGCTTGCTTGCGCGCTCGTGAGAATTTCCATCCCCGCCCGCACCGTCATCTGACAACTTCTGCATTGCCGCTTGCCGTCGATTTCCACCCTGCATTCGAAGCAGACGCCCATCCCGCACACCGGCCCGCGCGGCTCGCCGCTTGCCGATTGGCGGGTGACTCCGCCGGTCGCCGCGCACACCGCCGCCGCGACGGTGCAACCCACGGGCACCTTTGCGCGCGTCCCATCGATCGTGATGGACATTTCCTCAGCCATGGTGGGCCGCGACAAGTGACCGTGAAGGGAGATAAGGCGCGGTCGGGATTTTCGACTCGCGCCCCAACACGTGGTCCACGATCAACTCTGCCGTCGCGAGTGAAGTGGTGATCCCCAGCCCTTCGTGCCCCGCCGCGATGAGTAGCTTCGGATCGTCCGCATGCGGCCCGATGAAGGGAAGCGAATCGGGCGTCGCGGCCCGAAAGCCCGTCCAAGTCCGGATCACCGACAACCCCGCGAGCCCCGGCATATACGTCGTCGCCCGCGCGAGCATGCGATGGATCATCCGATGTTCCACCGCGCCGCCCTCCGCGCCGAACTGCCGGGATGAGCCGATGAGCAACTGCCCCGTCGGTCGCGGCTGCACGTTAAACGCCACCGAATCCCCATCCGACCCGTGCGCGCTTTTCAGATACCCCAGTTCGAGCAATTGATGATTGACGAAGCCGGGGTATCGATCGGTAATCACCAAGTGCCCTTTCCGCGGCCGGATCTCCAGATCGGGCGTGAGCTCGGTCGCCGAGGTCCCGGCCGCGTTCAAGCAGAAGTCCGCTTCGACACGCGTACCGTCATCCAGTTTCACTTCCCCACCGTTCAGCGCAACCACCCGTGCGTCCGTCCGAACCTCCGTCCCAAGTCGCCCGGCAGTGCCGAGAAGAAACTGTGCCACAACCGGCGGATAGACCACGCTATCGCCCGGGATCAGCAGCCCCCCGGCCATGCCCCCGCACAGGTTCGGCTCCATCGCCGCGAGTTCCTCTCTGGTTAGCGCGCGGGACTCGAGTGACCGCTCCGCATAGTGGCGCTCTTTGCGATGCACCTCGGCCATTTCCTCGTCATCCGCCGCCACCCAGATCGTGCCGTAGCGGGTGAATTCCGCCGACTCAGGCAATGACGGCGCGAGGGCATCCCAGAGCGATTGCGAATAGCGGCAGAGCGCGAACTGAGCCTCGGAATCGTCCATCACCGTGACGTGCCCCATCCCCGCCGCCGTCGCCCCGCTGCCGGCGGGCCGGTGGTCGAGAACGATGACGCGGAACCCTTCGCGCGCCAGCGCCGCCGCACACGCAGCACCGACGATGCCAGCGCCCACAATCGCGACGCGCGTCTGCCGGGGGTTCATGCGCGAATCCCCGCGCAAAAGGGGTCGTTCGAATTGAGTACCAACGTCGCCTCCGCGTTCACGTACGCCGACCCGCGGACGTGGGGGATGATCTTGTCGCCTTCGATGGTTGCATACGCTTCAAACACGCTGCCGATGATGCTCTCCTGCCGCCAACGCTGCCCTTCGCGGAGCTTCCGATCCTCCACCAGGCACGCGATCTTGGCGCTCGTCCCCGTCCCGCAGGGCGAGCGGTCGTACGCCTTCCCCGGGCACAGCACGAAATTCCGGCTGTCGCACCCGGCAATCGTCGGCGGGCCGAACAACTCGATATGGTCAATTTCCGCGCCGTCCGCGCCGGTGACGCCTTCTCGCACGAGGGCCTCGCGCACGCGCCACGCAAAATTCGTCAGCCGCTCCACGTTCTTCAGCGACAATTCCTGCCCGTGATCCGAAACGAGAAAGAACCAATTTCCCCCCCACGCGATGTCGCCGATGACGGGACCGTGGCCGGCCACGTTCACCTTCACGCCCTTCGCGTGGCGGTAGCTGGGGACGTTTCGGACCGTCACATGATTCGCGTCTTCCAGCGTCGCGCTGACGACCCCCACCGGCGTCTCGATCCGATGCGTCCCCGGCCCGATGCGCCCCATGTGCGCAAGCGTCACCACCAGCCCGATCGTCCCGTGCCCGCACATGTTCAGGTAGCCGACGTTATTGAAAAAGATCACGCCCGCCGCACACGTCGGGTCCACCGGCTCGCAGAGCAACGCCCCGACCATCACGTCCGAGCCCCGCGGCTCATTGACGACCGCCGATCGGATCGCATCGAATTTCTCGCGAAAAACCGCCACCCGCGCCGCGAGACTCCCGGAGCCCAGGACAGGCCCGCCGGAAATGATCACGCGCGTCGGCTCGCCGCCGGTATGGGAGTCGATCACCTGAATGCGCTGGACGAAGTCAGTCATCCTTCACCGTCATTCTCCACGTTGCGCCATCGTGGCACGGGTTTTCAACCCGTGCTAGGTTCGGAGGGAGGCGAGCGACGCTATCTGCCAACGCATTTCGCACGGGTTGAAAACCCGTGCCACGCCAACGCCATCTGTTCGCCCGAAATTCCGCCCACTCTGCAATTGCGATGCATCAGCGGTGCGCCCATGTCGCAACAACGCAAACTTCCCTCAAATCTTCGGCAGCGTCGGCCGCGTGCGGATCGCCTTGCGGATGATCCCCAAAACCTCCTCCCGCTCCGCCCCCGCCAGCGGCAATCGCGGCGGCCGCACCGTCTCCGTACCATACCCGCACTCCGCATTCGCCAGCTTGATGTACTGCACGAGCTTCACGTGCGTGTCCAAATGCAGCAGCGGCGTATACCAGCGGTAAATCTCCCGCGCCTCCTCCCATCGCCCCGCCATCGCCAACCGCCACACCGCGCGGTTCTCCGCCGGGAACGCGTTCACCAAGCCCGACACCCACCCCACCGCACCCAGCAGCGCCGCTTCGAGGGCGAGATCGTCCACGCCGCAGAAAAGAATGTATCGATCCCCCACCTCATTCTTGATGTCCGTGATCCGGCGGACGTTCTCCGACGATTCCTTGATCGCCACCAGCGTCGGCTCGTCCGCCAGATCCGCGAACATCTTCGGCGTGATATCCACCTTGTACGAAACCGGATTGTTGTAAACGAGGATTGGCAGATCGCTCGCCTTCGCGACGGCGCGGAAATGGGCGATCGTCTCCCGTTCGTCCGATTTGTAGACCATCGCCGGCAGCACCATGAGGCCGTCGGCTCCAGCCTTCTGCGCGTCCGCCGCGTAGCGGCAGGCGAGGCGAGTGGTGTACTCCGCCACGCCGCTGAGCACCGGCACTCTACCCGCGACGTGCTTCACCGTCGCCCGCAAAACCTCCATCTTCTCGGCATATTCCAGCGAGCAGTTCTCGCCGACCGTGCCAAGCATGATGAGCCCCTCGATGCCGGCATCGAGCATCGCGTCCAGATGCTTGAGCGTCGCGGGCACGTCGAGCGAATGATCGCTTTTGAACTGCGTGGTAGCCGCGGGAAAAACGCCGTTCCAAGTCACTTTCATGATCGGACCTCAGTTAGAGCCGGGCACGTTTTGGTTGCTTCCAGCGGAAATCGAACGTACAGACGCCGAGGCGCAAATGAGCACCGCGCCGCAGAGCGAAGTCCCCGTGTCGATGAAGTTGTGCATGGGATGCTCCTTCGCCGTTCGATTGCGAGATCCTATCAAACGGATAATCGCGTGCGCGTCCCATGGCACGGGCGGCCCGCCCGTGGGCGGCGGCACTCTGCCGCGTTGACCGTTACTCGGGCATGTGTGGCACAGCCGCCCTCGGCTGTGTTTTTATCTTCCGCCTTCGGCGGAATCACAGCCGGGGGCGGCTGTGCCACATTGCTTTCTTCAATCCGAGTACGGATCGAACGTCACGGAGTAGCGCGACCATGGGCGGGCCGCCCGTGCCACGAAATGCGGCCAGCCAAAGCCTACGTCTTCCTCGCCGCTTTCATCGCTCTCCCGGATTTTCCGCTCATCAGCTCTTCGATCTCCTCCGGCTCGATCGGGATGTCCGCCATCAGATCCACATTGCCCGTTTCGGTGATCAGCACGTCGTTCTCCAGGCGAATGCCGAAGCCCTCTTCCTTGATGTAGATGCCCGGCTCCAGCGTGAGCACCCAGCCCGGTTGCATCGGCTTTTGCGGCAGACCCAGGTCATGTACATCGAGCCCCAGCGGGTGGGCAACGCCGTGCATGAAATACTTTCGGACTGCCGGGTTGTCCGGGTCCTGCTTGCGGACTTGCGAGGGCTTGAGTAGTCCCAGGTCCACGCATTCCTTTGTCGTGAGTTCTTCGGCCCGCTTGCGGAGGTCGCGGGTCAGGACGCCGGGGCGCATCTCGCTCATCAGTGTGCGGAAGACGCGCAGAACGGCGCGGTAGACCTCCTTCTGTCGACGGGTGAAACGCCCGCTCACGGGGATCGTGCGGGTAAGGTCCGACATGTAATTCCCATACCCCGCGGCCACGTCCAGCAGCAGAAGCTGCCCGGCCTTGCAAGGCTGGTCGTTGCTGACG
>JAQGHP010000791.1 GCA_028288775.1 Phycisphaerales bacterium
CATCCTCTGGCACATCATGAAGTATTACACCCTCTTCAAGCACCGCCAGTTCGTCCTCTGCCTGGGCTACAAGGGGCGGGCCGTCAAGGATTTCTTCCTCAATTACGACGCCTACGTCAGCGACTTCACCATCAAAACCGGGGACAATCGCAAGATCGCGTTCCACGGCGCGCACCCCGAAACCGATTGGGAAGTCACCATGGCCGAGACCGGCCTCAAGGCGTACACGGGCGCACGCGTCCGGCGGATCGCCAAATACGTCGAGGGCGAAGAAGACTTCTTCCTCACCTATGGCGACGGTGTGGGCGATATCGATTTAGACAAGCTGCTGGCCTTTCATCGGGCGCACAAGCGCATTCTCACGGTCACCGGCGTGCGCCCGCCGGGCCGGTTCGGAGAGCTGGAACATGGCGACGACGGCTGCGTGACGGGCTTCAATGAGAAGCCGCAGGTGAGCGCCGGGCGCATCTCGGCGGGGTTCTTCGTCTGCAACAAGCGGATCTTCGATTACCTCGATGACCGCGAAGAGCTGGTCTTCGAGCAGGAGCCGATGCGACGACTGGTCGTCGAGAATCAGTTGATGATGTACCGCCACGACGGCTTCTGGCATCCGATGGACACGTACCGCGACTACTCGTACCTCAATGGGCTGGTGGAGAACCGGGAGGCGCCTTGGATGCTGTGGTCAAAGAAGAGCTGAAGGCCTGCTTCTCCGGCAGAAAAGTCCTCGTGACGGGCGACAGCGGATTCAAAGGGTCCTGGCTGTCGCTGGCCCTGTTGGAACTGGGCGCGCAGGTCACCGGCTATTCCCTCCCCGCGCCGCGGGCGGAGGACCATTTCTCCGTTCTCAAGCTCGGCCAGAAAATCCGGCACGTCGATGGCGACGTCCGCGACGCCGATCACCTTCGCCGTGTGTTTCAGGAAGTGAAGCCATCCGTCGTGTTTCACTTGGCCGCCCAGCCTTTGGTGCGGCTGTCGTATGCCGACCCCAAAACTACCTTCGATACGAATGTTGGCGGCTCGGTGAACGTGCTGGAAGCCGTGCGGGCGACGCCGGAAATTGAAGCCCTTGTCTACGTCACCAGCGACAAGTGCTACGAAAACAAGGAATGGATCTGGGGCTACCGCGAAGTCGATGAGCTAGGCGGGAAAGACCCGTACAGCGCCTCGAAGGGGGCGGCGGAAGTCGTCTTCTCCTCCTACCAGCGTTCCTTCTTCAACCATCGCGAAAAGTTCGGGGCGGCGAGCGTGCGCGCGGGGAACGTCATCGGGGGAGGCGACTGGTCCGCCGACCGCATTATTCCCGACTGCATCCGCGCTCTCATGGCCGATAGCCCGATCGTCCTGCGAAACCCCAACTCCACCCGCCCGTGGCAGCACGTGCTCGAACCGGTGTTCGCGTACATCCTGGTCAGCATGCGGCTGCTGCAGGAGCCCAAGCGCTTTGCATCCGCCTGGAACATCGGCCCCGCCGCGGAAGACGTGCGCACCGTGCGCGAATTGGCCGAGCACGTCATCGCGACCTGGGGCTCGGGGAAGCTGGACATCAAGCCCGACCCTTCCGCCCCGGCCGAGGCGGGGCTGCTGAGCCTCAACTGCGACAAGGCGCGGTTCCAGCTTACGTGGAAGCCGGCATGGCATTTTGATATGGCGGTGCGCGAGACGGTGCAGTGGTACAAATCCGTGGCCGCGGAAGGGGCGGGGGCGATGGAAGTCTCCCGCGCTCAAATCCAGAAGTTCATGGGGCAGTAAGAGTTCATGGAGCAATCGCAATGATCGACGGCGTCCGCATCACCCCGCTCCGGCAGATCCCCGACGAACGCGGCAAGATCATGCACATGCTGCGCAGCGACGCGCCGCACTTCCTTCAATTCGGCGAGATCTATTTCTCCTGCGTCTACCCGGGCGCGATCAAGGCGTGGCACATTCATAAGAAGATGACGCTCAACTACGCCGTGCCCGTGGGCAACATCAAGTTCGTCCTCTACGACGAGCGCGAATCCAGCCCCACCCGTGGGCAGGTGCAGGAAATTTACCTGGGGCCAGAGAGCTACAACCTCGTGACCGTGCCGCCCATGGTGTGGAACGGGTTCAAGGGGATCGGCACGCAGATGGCGCTGGTGGCCAACTGCGCTTCGATCCCCCACGACGCGGAAGAGATCATGCGGCGAGATCCGTTCGACCCCTCCGTCCCCTACAAGTGGGACATCAAGCACGGATAACGCCCATGGCAGATCGCGTGCTGCTGACAGGCCCGAACGGATACGTGGGCGGCCGCGTGGCCCAGGCGCTGGCCGCGGACGGCCGCTTCGCCCTGCGCCTGGCGGGCCGGCGTGAGCCGTCGTACCTACCTGCGCTGGCGGGCGTCGAATTCGCGCAGTGGCCGGATCTCGCTTCGATGCAGGTGGACGAAGCGGCACTTGCAAAGAGCCTGGAGGGCGTGAGCCACGTCGTGCATTTGGCCGCCCCGCACGAGATCGACAGCGCGAAGGACCCCGAGCGCGCGACGCTGGTCACCACCATCGGCACGCAACGTCTCTTGCGACTGGCGGAAAAGGCGGGAGTGAAGCGATTCGTCTACTTTTCCACCGCCCACGTGTACGGCGCGCCGCTGGCGGGAACGCTGACCGAGCAGTCGCTTCCGCGGCCGATGCACCCGTACGCGATCACGCACAAAGCCGCGGAAGATTTCGTGCTGGCGACAAACGCGCGGCCCGCGATGCGCGGCGTCGTTGTGCGGCTATCCAATTCCGTCGGCGCGCCGGCGTCGCCCGAAGTGGACCGATGGACGCTGCTAGCCAACGATCTTTGCAGGCAGGCCGTGACTACGGGCAAGATGGTGCTCAAGTCGTCGGGGTTGCAGTGGCGGGATTTCATTCCGATGCAAGACGTCTGCCGGGCCGTGGCGCACTTGCTGACGGTCGATCGCGAGGCGCTGGCCGATGGGTTGTTCAACCTGGGCGCGGGCTCGGCGCGGGTGATCGACATCGTGGAAATGATCCAGCGAATCGCCGGCGAGGAACTCGGCCACAAGCCCGAAATCGTCCGTCCCGCGCCATCCCCCGGGGAGGCCCATGCGGAATTGGATTTCCGCACGGATAAACTGCGCGGCACGGGCTTCCGCCCGCAAGGCCAGCTCGAGCAGGGATTGCGCGAGACACTGAAGCTGTGCTCCACGGCGTTTAAGAGCGATTTCAGAACTGCGCTGTGACGCGGGCGTGCCGGCGACGCGACATGGAGGGTGGGCATACTCGCCCACCGTTTGCCCGCTGGAGAAGGACGGGTGGGCAATTACGCCCACCCAACATGATTACTCGACTCCGCACGCACCAGGCATGGGCGGGACGCCCATGTCACGATGGAAGGCGTGGAACCGCTTCTTAGGAATCGGTGAGAAACAGGAACCCGCGAGGCGCTGGACATGATCGACATTCTTGCCCTGTCGCCCGCGTCCTTCACGGACGTGAATCGTGCCATCTACCGCCAACTTGCCGAACGCGGGTGGTCGGTGGAGATCGTCATCCCCGCCCGCCTTCCCCAGGCCGGCGCGATGAAGGAAGCCAACCCCGACCGCCCGGGTGACCCGCCCGTGCATCGCCTGGAAATCACCCACCCGGAGAATTCCCGCTTCTCGCAGTTCGTCGGCATCGGCGAATTGCTGGAACGCCGTCAGCCCCGGCTGATTCTGCTCGACAACGACCCCGCCTCCCGCATGGCCTTCTCCGCCGGCCGCTGGGCCCGTAAGCACCGCGCGAAGGTCGTATGCCAATCGTGCGAGAACATCCCCCGCAGCGTGGTAAGCGACCTCGCGTCCGGAAAGCTGAAAAAGGCGGCGCGGTCAGCGGTTATCAACTCGGCGATGGGCCTCTGCCGCCTCGCGGTCGATCACGTCTTCTCCATCAGCAACGACGGCACCGATCTCTGGGAGCGGTCGTCGCTCCATGGCCGCGTCTCGCGCATCCCGCTCGGGTTCGACCCCGCCATCTTCCACCCCGACCCCGCCCTGCGCGAAACGACGCGCCAGGCGCTGGGCCTCAACCAGTTCACCATCGCCTACTTCGGGCGCATCAACCCGCAGAAGGGCGTGCATCTGCTGATCGACGCCCTCGGGCAAATGAAGGACAAGCCCTGGCAATTCCTGCTCGACCGCTTCATCACCGATGACGACCCCTACCTGAACGACCTCATCGCCCGCATCGAGCGGCTGGGCTTGCGGGATCGCGTCGTGCGATTCGAGGCCAGGCACAGCCAAATGGGCGCCTACATGAACGCGGCGGACGTCGTCGTGCTCCCCTCCATCACGACCCCCCAATGGAAGGAGCAATACGGCCGCGTAGCCCCCGAGGCCATGGCCTGCGGCAAGCTGGTTCTGGTCGCCGACAGCGGCGCACTGCCGGAACTCGTGGGCGATGCCGGCGCCGTATTCCCCGAAAATGATGTATCGGCGATCGTCGCCCTGCTCCGCCGGTCGATGGACGATGAACCCTGGCGCAACCAACTCTCCCAAGCCGCGGCCATCCGCGCCGTCAATCAACTAAGCCTCGAACGGCAATGCGAAATGATGCACGAAAAGTTCGTGACCCTCCTCGGCGGCCCCCCAGCCGCTCTCCGCCAGTCCGAATAAATCAGAACTCTCCCTGGAGACACGGAGGCGCGGAAGCAGGCTCGAGCTTCAGGCCGCGTGGTTCAGGGCGGTGTATCTTGGAGGTGAAGAGAAGGATTGAACCGCCAAGGCGCCAAGGCGCCAAGGGGGGACGGGGAGAATTGAACGCACAGACGCCGAGGCGCAGAGGTAGGAGGGAGAGAGAAAGTAAAGTGCGTTCTCGGTGCTTCGGGACAAGCCAGCATTCCCCCATTTAATCTCTCTGCGTTTTCCTCTGCGCCTCGGCGTCTCTGCGTTCAATTCTCCCGTCCCACTTGGCGTCTTGGCGCCTTGGCGGTTCATCTCTTCCACGTCACAGCCAAGTACCGTCCACCATCCAAGCGGCGCAGCATGCAGGTCACGCCTCCGGTCTCTCCCTGGTGAGAAGTCCGTGAACCCAAACAGCCAAAAGTATGGGCGCAAAAAAAGGCTGCACGTTGGAGGGTTTGTCCGTGCAGCCTTGGCGGAGGAGGAAACGAGGTTTGTTTTCGAAGCTGTTTGTCACCCGGACAGGGTACCGCCCGCAGACCGCCTGCGGGCGGTACTGCCCGTGGGAACCAACCGCGCTCCGTTATGAAAATTTCAAATTAGTTGCTTTCAACTTCACTTCGTCGCCCGCTTGGCGACTACGTAAATCCTCTAGAGCGAAGCCGATGCCAGATGGCTGAGGCCGCAAAATTTTTCCCGGAAGGCCCGCTATCTCGCGTAAAACGCAGGTTTTCGGGCAAAAACGCAGTGCGGCGCACGAAGCGCACTGGATGGAGCGCGCGGTTTGTGGGCAGGGAAGTGGGCTTGCGGGCGGTGCTGCGCAATTGCGCGGAACGGTGGGGCGGCTCACGTCGGTTTAAAGCCCGTCTTAACACATTCGCAGTAAATCGATCACGGCTCGACGATCAGCTTCGCGTGCTGATGCACGCGGGCGTAGGTGACCACGCGGTCAATAATCTGATTCCGCTCCTCATCCGTCACCCCGGCGGATGTTCCATCCGCATGCTCCCAGCGCGCGATGGAACTGGCGTAGATCCGATACCCGTCCGTCCAAGTCCACATCATGCTCACCCGGCGGGCGGGCTCAATGTAATGGAGGGTCTCGCCACGGAATTCGGTTTCGATGGAGTAGGTCTCGCTTAGGGAAGATGGGGGAAGGTCCATGGAAGGAGTGTACCCCGGGCCGGCCCCCATGTGGCACAGCCGCCCCCGGCTGTGTCTTCATCTTCCGCTTACTGGTCCGCCCGGCCTAACTTGCCCGGTAAAATTCAGAGCCGGGCCGTGTCGGCCCGGTCGGAGCGAAGCTCCGTCTTTGCTCCCTCACTCCCGAGTGCGAGGGAGAGGGGACTAAGCGCGGGCCTTCGGCCTGGCCGGCGCGACACGCCCCGGCTCTGGAATTCCACGGAGCATTTCAAGGTGCGAGGATCTTTCGGGCGGAACACAGCCGGGGGCGGCTGTGCCACATCGTGCGCTACGGCCGAACCACAGCCGATGGCGGCTGCGCCACGCCCCGGCGGGTTTTTCGCGGAAGCGATAAACTGACCTTCGGCCTGAACCCCGCTTCGACGCCCGCCGCCACGTCGGCCACGCGTACCAGCTTTTGCGCGCGGGCGGATTCGTAGAACGAAAGGACGATCTCCACCGGCTTCCTCGCCGCGGGGCCGTTCATCAGGGGCTGGGAATCTTCGCGGATCGCGCGGATCAAATCGAGCAATTGCGCCCGGTGGGCGTCGCCCCAGCCGGCCTTCTTATCCTTGAAGGCAGCCCGGCGGGCGGCTTCGTCCTTTACACTTGCCGTGCCGCCCTGGGCTACGGCAAGAGCGTCCTTCGCCGCGTCCTCGGCGGTGAAGGTTTGGCCGTTCTTCAGCACCATCTGCTTCAGGCGGTCGCCCTCGATGATCGCGGAGCCCGCGGTCCCGTAGATGTCGATCCGGGCGGGAAGCCCGGGGAAGGCGGCGGTGCTGGCCGTCAACGTGCCGATCGCGCCGCAGTTGAACTTGAGGGCCGCGACCGCGATGTCCTCCGTCTCAATGTCATGGGCGGCGGTGGCAGTGTGGGCGAATACGCTCTCGACGCCGCCGGTGAGCCATTGGAGAACGTCCACGGTGTGGACGCCCTGGTTCATGAGCGACCCGCCGCCGTCCATGCCCCACGTTCCGCGCCAGCCGCCGGAGGAATCGTAGTATTCCTGCTTGCGCCACCATTTCACGGAAGCATCCGCGAGGATGATTCTGCCGAGCTTTCCGGAGTCAATGGCCTCTTTGACCATGATGGTGGCGGGGTCGAAGCGGTGCTGGCTGATGACGGTAAGCTTGCGGCCGCTCTGGCGCTCCGCGGCGATCATCCGGTCGCACGCCGCGAGCGTGATCTCCATCGGCTTCTCGACCGCCACGTGCTTCCCCGCCTCCAGCGCCCGGACCGCATGCTCGGCGTGCATGCCCGAAGGCGTGCAGACGCAGACCACGTCGATCTCCGGGTCGGCGATCAGCTCCGCGTCACTGGAATAGATCCGCGGAACCTCGATCTTCTGCGCAAGGTCCTTCGCCCGAGCCGGGTCAATGTCGGCGACGGCCAGAATCTGGGCCTCGTCGATCCGCATCAACGCCCCGGCCAGGGTCGGTCCAACCGACCCACAGCCGACCACTCCGAAACGCAGTTTCTTCCGACCTTCCATGTCAGTGTTCATATTAGGTGCTCAAAGGATGCAGAATCTCACAGAAAATTCAACCCGCCGAGGGCCCATGCACGCGGCCGGCGCGGGGCGAGCCGTCCTTCCAGAGTCGCGGCGTCAGTTCCGGGTTTTCCCAGTCCAAAGATCATCGTCAAAAGTGGGAAATTGCGGGGAAAAGTGGGGAATGGTTAGGATATTAAGTAAATCAGAATGCGCCGTTAACTGAGGGTGTTTAAGGTCTTATGACTTCTGGTCTGGCATTGGCTCGGGAAGGCATCTTTCCCATTAACTTCCAGCAATATCTTGATGTATCCACCCATGCCGGCGTGCCCCTGCCGCCAATGGCAGCGCTTCAGGTATCTTGTTGCTAGGGGCGGGAGCCCGTCATATACCGGATAAACCGATCGGCGGGGTTGGGGCCGAACAGGCGAAGGTAGAATCAAGCGATGGCACTGGACGTTTTTCAATTGCTGGAACAAGTACGGGATCGGGAGTCGTTCCTTGCATTCGCCCGTGCTTTGGCGGCTGAGCGAGAACGAGCGGAACAATTGGAGCGGGCCGAACCTGATCGCTACCAGCTAGGCGGCGCACTGGATTGGCAGAATGGCAGCATCGCATCCTTTATCCAAGCCGGGCTGGAACATTTCAGCCCCGGCTCGAATCGATGTGGGGAAATTAACGGGGACGCAGTTCGTTTATTCGGAAACGAACTGCGTCCCCGTTTCACTTCCAATATAGACTGGTACGGGCGGAACACTACGTCATGACCAGCCGCATGACCGGGGGCCGATTGTACATCGATGGCCGATTTCATGGCGGTAGACCAACGCCTCGTAGATCACTGGCACCGATCCTACCGCCGCCGCGGCCCGTCCCGATTTGGGATGCGACTGCATTCGGCGGAATAGTCGGGCTCTACCGGCAAGCACACAAGACGCCCGCCGTAGGGGGCCGGGCCTTTCACCAAAGTCGTAATCCGCATCACCCGGTCGGCGTAATAACCGCCGCCGAAATCGCATAAATAAAACTGCCCATGCGTCGAATACCGGCAAGTGGCCAACCCCGGCTACGCTCGCCCCCATGCGAGGGCGAGATGCCTTCGCGCACGAAAGGAATTGCCATGCCATGCACGAAGGGGCGCAGACGCGTGACGGCCCTTGCAACGCTCACAGGCCTCATCGGCCTGGGGTCGATCGGTTGTGAATCGGAGCCGCGCCCGGCCGTGGTGCGGGAAACGGTGGTCTCGCAAGCGCCCCCGACCACCGCGCCGTCGGCGGCTGGTTCGACGACCATCGTTCGGCAATATGATGTGGTCGCGGAGCCGCCCCCGCCCGTGGTGGAAGTCGTCCCACCGCCGCCGCCGGTCGGCGTCTGGATCGGCGGGTACTGGAGGCCCGAGCCCCACTGGGTCTGGGTTCATGGCCGATGGAGGAGATGACCGGGGAGGATCGAACGCCACGTCACGACCAGCCGCATGACCGGGGAAATTAACGGGGACGCAGTTAGTTTCCAGAGAAACGAACTGCGTCCCCGTTAATTTCCCCCGTCTTTACTTTCCGCGGATTTATACTTGCTCCACCTCGGGTAACCTCATACCATCCCTGGTGCTTCGACCAGCATGAATTTGCACCAAGGGGCGTGACGATGATTTCGACCTTCCCTGGGCATTCCGTACTGTGCCGCCGTGGAATTTCGCTCATCGAGATGCTCGTGGTGATCTGCATCATTGCGGTGCTTGCCGCACTGCTGCTGCCTGTGCTGGGGCGCGTTCGTCAGGCTTCCCTGCGGGCTGTTTGCGCATCCAACCTGCGGCAGATTTCTGAGTTGCTCAACCTCTATGGCAATCGGAATCGGGGCGAACTCCCGGCGTTCTACTCGAGCGCCGTCGGTGATCCGACGGCGCGGCCGGTCACGGCCGCCGGGTATGTGGCCGATGACCGCGGCGGCGTGAGGCTGCTCGTCAGCAAGCCGATCGGTCTGGCCGGATCCGATTACGCTCCCAACGCAAAGATCTTCTTGTGCCCAGCGGACACTCTCCTGGCCCCGAACCGACCCACCGATGATGACTTTGGATACGACCTGCGATGGGGCTCTATTCAGGAAGGGGGGTACAAGCGGGCGATGAGCTACGACTATCTATATGTGCCGGCGGATGGCAGTCCCCGTAATATCCCCGCACTGCCGCCCACCCCCGGGCCGATGAGGGGTTACGAGCGCCACAACCTTGCCCAGCCCCACGCGGCTACCCTGGCCATTTTCACTGATTTCATACCCCTTACGAAGTCCGCACAGTTCCACGGTTCGGATCGCAACGTGCTTTACCTCGATGGCCACGTCGCTTGCATGATCGCCCGCGATCCCGGGTTTTTCGGGCCGCCAAGTATTGCGGCGCTTCGCGCCTTGTATGATGACCTCGACGCGGGCGGCTTGCGCAACTGATACTGATATCGCCGGCCATCTGCCTCGCGATGTGGCCATAGTTGATGGCATCGACATCAAGCCGGCGCTGGATGCGCCGGCCCGGCGATAGGCGTGAACCCAGCCCCAAAGGCGGCACATCAAACGGGTCAAAACATTTTCGACTTCCGCCGGAACGGGCGGACGGCACCTTTGCAGCTTCCGAATATCACCTTTACGGCTTGCGCATTGCAGGAATTTCGTTGACTGACATTTGCGCGAACATTATATTAATTGACAATCGTTTGGGGTTCGCCGGTGGTATCGTTCGGGCCGATCCACTTAGCTAAATCAAAAGAAGTTCCTCGCGCAAGTCCCCGTCTTCAAGGGAGTAAGTAAGTCAATCGGTCTGGAGGGCCGGTTCACGCGGCATCCGTCGCGTGATCACGGCTCGCTTGCGCTGATGTTCGCCATATTGGGAAGGTGGAGTTTATGCATCGTGCAAAGTCTGTCCGCGCGTCAAAGATGATCGATAGCCGCCGATCCGCGGTAGGGCGGTCGGCACGCTCGCGCTGGGCTCCAAATGCCGCCGGCGAGCATCGGCTTCGAAAGGCCGTCGTCGAGACACTTGAGACGCGGCGGCTGCTTTCCGCTTTCGTCGTCACCGACAACAGCGACAACCCCGCCGACACCGCCTCGCTGCGCTTCGCCATCAACAACCTCGCCGCCGGCGCCGCCGCATCCACGAACACCATCACGATTGCTTCCACTCTGACCGGCGGGCAGACCATCACCCTCGGCTCGACCCTCTCGATCACCCAGGGCGTGACGATTCAGGAGCAAACCCCGCAGGCCGTCACCATCAGCGGTAACAACACGGCGGGCGTGTTCGTGGTCAATGGCGGCCTCGCCGCCAGCCTCTCGGGTCTGGTCATCGCCAACGGGTCCGCCGGGGCGGGCGGGGGCATCGCAAGCCTCGGCACGCTTACGGTCAGCAACTGCCTCTTCTCGGCAAATAAGGCGCTCGGCGCCCAGGGCGGAGCCATCTCGAGCAGCGGCACGCTCACGGTCAACGACTGCACCTTCTCGGGAAACTCGGCCGTCGGCTCCGCGGGCGGCGCCATCCAGAACACCGTCGGCACGCTCACCATCAGCGGCAGTACCTTCGCGGGAAACTCGGCGGACGCCGCCGGCGGCGCAATCCGCAACTTCGCCGGCACGCTCATCGTCACCAACTCCACCTTCTCGGGAAACTTCGCGGGCCTTAACGGCGGCGGCATCGAGAACGCCTCGGGCCCGGCCACCGTCAGCGACAGCACCTTCTCGGGAAACTCGGCAAACGCGGGCGGCGGAATCTATAACAGCAACACGCTCACGCTCAACAACACCCTCCTCGCGGGAAATACCGCCGGCGCCGCCGGGAACGAAATTTATCAAAACTCCGGAACTATTTCCGACAGCCGCAACCTCCTGGGCGACAGCGCCGAAACCTCGGCCGCGGCTTTCACCAACTTCTCCCCCGACGTCTCCGACATCGTCGCCACCAGCAACGGGACGAAACCCACGGCGCTAAGCGCCATGCTCGTCACCACCCTGGGGAATTACGGCGGGGCGACTCAGACCCTGCCGCTGCTGCCCGGAAGCCCCGCGATCAACACGGCCCTCTTCATCAACGGCATCACCACCGACCAGCGCGGCGTCTCCCGCCCGCAAGGTTCCGCACCGGACATCGGGGCCTTCGAGAGCCAGGGATTCACCCTCTCCATCAGCTCCGGCAACAACCAGAGCACGCTGATCAACACAAGCTTTGCCGCGTCGCTCGTCGTGCTTGTCACGGCGAACAATCCGGTCGAACCGGTCGGCGGGGACGTTATCACTTTCACCGCCCCGGCGTCCGGGGCGAGCGCCTCGCTGTCGGCTTCGACCGCAACCATCCAAAACGACGGCACCGCCAGCATCACCGCGACCGCCAACGGCACAGCCGGGTCCTACAGCATCGCGGCGGCCGCTTCGGGGATCGCATCGCCCGTGTTCTTTTCGCTGACCAATCTCCGCATCACGACATCGACAGCCCTGGCGAGCTCGAAGAACCCCTCGATCTTCGGCGACAACGTCACATTCACCGCAACCGTAACCACCGGCGGAGCGCCGGTCACCGCAGGGTCCGTGACCTTCACCTATGGCCTGATCACGCTCGCCGCCAATGTGTCGCTCGACGTTAATGGGAATGCC
>JAQGHP010000011.1 GCA_028288775.1 Phycisphaerales bacterium
CGGGGCCTACTTCAAGCCCTCGGAGCTGTTCCTCGTGTTCGGCGGATCACTCGGGGCGGCGATGCTCTCCATGCCCCTGCACAATATCACCGGCGCCGTCGGCTACATGAAGAAGTGGCTGTTCAACAAACACGCCCACATCGAGCACCTCATCAAGGAAATGGTCGATTACGCCGAGACCGCCCGCCGCGATGGCGTGCTGGCCCTCGAGACCGTCGCCCGCGAAGCCCCCGATGCGTTCCTTCGCCGGGGGTTGCAGCTCACCATCGACGGCACCGACCCCGAGATCATCGAGCGCATCCTCCGCATCGAGATCGACGCCATGACCGAGCGTCACAAGCACGGCAAGCACCTGTTCCACACCCTCGCAAAATTCGGCCCGGGCTTCGGCCTCATGGCCACGCTCATCGCCCAGGTCGCCATGTTCCGCCACCTCGACGGCGACGCCAGCGTCATCGGAAAAGCCCTGGCCATCGCCCTCACCGGCACTCTCTACGGCTGCATGCTCCAGAACCTCGTCGCCGGCCCCATCGCCGAAAAGCTCTCCCTCCGCTCCCACGAAGAAGCCTTCGCCAAGGAGATCATTCTCCAGGGCGTCCTGAGCATCCAGGCCGGCAACAACCCCCGCGTCGTCGAAATGCAGCTCATGAGCTTCCTCAGCTCCCGCCAACAGGCGGCGATTCCGAAGGCAGCATAAGGAGAGGACTGAGGACTGAGGACTGAGGACTGAGTGATCATTCGGACGACCTTCCTGATTATCACTCAGTCCTCAGTCCTTAGTCCTCAGTCCTGTTGATTCCATGGCCAAAGGCGCATGCAAGTGCAAGAAAAGCGAAGAATGCGAAGAATGCCCCGAGTGGATCTTCACCTTCGCCGACCTCGTCATGCTCATGATGGGGTTCTTTGTAATTCTTTGGGTGCTCAAGCCCCCGGCGGGGAAGGATGTGAAGGACGAGCAGAGCGCGGAAGCGCAGCGGAAATGGGAGGAGACCGTCGGCAAGATCCGCACGAGCTTCGGGTATATGCCCGACCCCAACAGCTCCGACCCCGTGGACCTCCAGATCCTCAAGGAAAAGACCCCCCGCGGCATCCGCAAAGGCGCCGAGAGCGAAGAGCCCCGCGACAGCGCCGTCGGCACCGATCATGCAACCACCACCATCCGTCCCGGCAAGCAGTCGGCCGTCGGCGGGCGGCTGGGGTTTGACCCGGGGAACGCCGTCCTTCTTCCTGAAACGCTTCACGCGCTCGATCAGATCGCCGACAAAATCCGCGGGCATTACAACATCGTGCTGGTGAAGGGCCACGCCTCCCTCGACGACCTTCCCGACGGTACCCCGTCACAACGGATGGACCTCTCCCTGCGCCGTGCGCAGGCGGCCGCGGATTATCTTGCGGCGCGGTCGGTGCAGCCCGACATTCTTCGAGTTGTTGGGTGCGCTACGTTCGAGCCCGTGAAGCAGCATGCCTACGGCGCGGATTTGCAATCGCAGAATCGCCGGGTTGAGGTGGAAGTCACCGCCGAACTGCTTGATGCACGGCAGGATCACGCACAAGCCAAAGCCGCCCCGGCGGCCCTTTCCTCAGCCGTCCCTTCCGATGGCCAACCCGCGGAATCCCCGGCTCCCGCCATCCATTCACGTTGAGCCCGCCGGAATTGCTGTCGCCGGTCGGACATCATGTCCTGATTCCACGCCCAGGCGAACGGGTCCTTTTTCGGCCAGTCCGCGCCCCAAAATAATTTTTTCTTTCGCCTGCTTTAGGATTTCCACACATCTGCCATGGGCCTCCCCAGTCGTACATTTCCCCTACATTATCCGGGCACAATGTTTGCTTAACTGTTTTAGGGTAGGGATTCGGGGTGATATACGAACGCAAACGCAGGGTGAGGTTTACCATGAAGCAGGAAAGCAATGAACATCGCACAGAGTCTTCCCCGGCCGTAAAGGCCTTCTCCTCGCCTGAGCAGACGTCCGGGTTCGCCAATCCCTGGAGTAATCTCGACGACAAGCGCCCGGCCTACTCCACGCCGGCGCCCCCGCCCGTTTGGACGAATTACATCGACAGTCGTCTCAAACAATTCTGCACCCGCTAACGGGTAAGACGTGTCGCGGCTGCAAGGTAGATGCCTCTAAAGGGGCGTGCATCGCCGGTCCCCAAGCCGGATTACACCGACTCGGTCAGGACGCGGTGCGCCTCCGCGCTTTCAAAGGTCTGCATTGGTCAATAGTAGAAGGATGGTGGTACGCGCATGGTATCGAATACTGCTCCCATTATCTCTCCACGGACGAGCCCGGTAGAAGGGCCTTCCGGGCAAACGCGCCCCCAAGTCCCTGCGTTAGGCGCATTGCCTTTCCCCGAGTTCGTCTGGGGCGCGGGTGTGGAATGTTCCTTCCTCCCGCACCTCAATGTGGACCAATTCCAATGGACGCAGCACAACCGCTTCTGGCGCGATGACCTTCGCCGGGCCCGCGAAGATCTGGGCATCACGCACCTGCGTTATGCGCTTCCATGGAATACCCTGGAGCCGCGCCGCGGAGAATACGACTGGTCGATGAGCGACGAGCGCATCGAGGAAATCCGAAAACTCGGTTTCAATTT
>JAQGHP010000016.1 GCA_028288775.1 Phycisphaerales bacterium
CTGCTCCGCCCGATTTTGGACAGCCCAATTTCGCGCCGCCCACGGCGCAGCCCGAAGCATTCGCCCCGCCGATTGCCGAGCCTTCCGCGCCGCCCGCGGGCAAACGCGCCGCGGCCAATCTCCGGAAGTCGCAGCCCGTCCCGTCCGACGACGCGGCTGCACTCCCCGGCGCGACCAAGAAACCGAAACGCGCGCCCGCCGTGACTCCGCCCCCGCGTCCGAACCTGCGTCGCTCGCCGGCCCCCAAGGGGGATGCGCTTGCGGAAGAGACTCCGGCGCAATCCGCCGCCAAAGCCGCGGCCGCACAGCCGGGCGCGATCGCGATGCCGCCCGTCTTCGAAGTGGACGTCTTCTCCGAGATGCCCGTCGGGTTCGTCGCGCCGACCATTCCCTCGGTCGATGAGTTCCTCCCCCAGTCCGCGCCCGCCACGCGGCGCAAGGCGCAGCGGACGCGGATCGAGGAAGCCCCGCTCACCCCGCAGGACCTGTCGGCGGCCGAGCCGCACAACGAGCTGGTATTCGGCGAATTGCTCGATGATCCGCTCCCGGTTGACGAGCTTCCCGCCGAGCCGCGGACTTCCCTGCCGCCGCGGAAAAAGCCGCGCAAGTTCCCGTTCTATTTCACCATCATCGTAATGACGCTGACCGCGGCCGCGGCGATGGGCGTCTGGTACGGGCTGCCCACCAACTCCAACGTGAAAGCGGCGCTCCGCTTCGAGGGTCTCGACAAGGTCAGCGAAACCGCCCGCCGCGAATTTTTCCGCCAGCGCGTCGAGCAGCTTCGCAAGGAGACGCGCGTTCAGGCGCGCGAGGTCTACGAAGCCGCCGACTTCCACGGCCGCAAGGGCAAGGGGTTCCTCTACCCCATCGGCGACGACGCCCCGTACCAGTTGATCCTCAGCCAGGCATCGGTCGAAGGGGACAAGCTGGTGCTCAAGCGCGATGGCACGCCCGACGGCGAAGGCGATCGCCTTAGATTCAGAGCATTGCTCCGCGCGCTCTACTCGCAGACCAGGCCCATCGGCGACGCCGCCGCCACGCAGAAGCGCGTACTCGAACAGAAGCGCGCCGAGCTTGCCGGAAAGACCCAGGAGGTCGCGAAGCTCACCGAGCAAATTCAGGGCGAGCAGTTGGCCCAGGCCAAATACTCCCAGGCCCTCGACGACGAGAAGGCCCTGGTCGAACGTAGCGCGTTCCTGGAAAAGATCTGGCGTGATTCGACCGAGAAGCTCCGCAAGCTCAAGGCCGATCTGGAAGCGATGCAGGCGGCCGAGCCGGCCGCGTCGGTTGCCGCGTCGCCCGACGACGATCCGCAGGTCCGCGAAATGGCTGGGCGGCTCAAGCAGCTTTCCGATTCCATCGCCGCCGCCCGCGGCGACCAGGCGACCGATCCCGCCAAAGCCGCCCAGGCGCTGGACACGGCGCTGGGACGGGTCCAGCAGGAGATCACGGACGACCGCGCCGCGCAGAAAGACGCTTCGCCGCTGATTCCCTATCTCAATCAGGCGCAGCAGATCGTTGAATCAGTCCGCCAGGCGGGCACGGAATTGACAGAACTCCAGACCACCGGCCGCCAGACGCTCGCCACCGTGCAGCGCAGTCTTGTGGAAAAAGTTGATGCGCACCTCAAGGCCGCGTGGGCCGCGGATCCGGAGCTGATGCGCCTCGAGCAGGATTTGCAAGTCAAGCAGCACCGGCTGGGCGCGGCATCGGGCGCGGGGCTGGCCGAGGAGGCCGACAAGCTCCGCACGGAAATCGCGGGGCTGAACAAATCGATCCACGCCCGCCGCGGCCAGGTTGCCGCGGCGGACACGTCCACCGATGACATCAAGAATGTGCAAAAGGTGGTCGCCGACGAGCGCGACCGGCTGCAGCGCGACCAGGCCCGCCCCGATCAGCGCATGGCCGACGAGCTCAAGGCGCTGGCCGCCGCGGCCCCCAAGCCCGACGGACTTTCGGCCGATCAAAAAGCTGCGGTGGAGCGGCTGGGCCAGAAAATCGCCGTGGTCAGCGCTGCGCGTCGGCAGTTGGCGCAGGGCATCACGACTTCGCTGCCCGCAACGGATGGCAAAAAGGTCGAGGGCCTCGAGCTGCAGGCCGCCGAGCTTCAGGCGCGCATGGACGCGTTCCACAAACAGTTTGCCGCGGACTTGGCGCCACGCGTTCCCGCCACCGGCCCGGCGGACGACGCCCGGGCCACGCAGCTTTCAAGGAAGCGGGTGGAAGTGGAAGTCGGCGAGCGGGCGGTCGCCACCGCGTTCGACCTATGGCTCGCCGCGAAAAAGCAACTCGTCGAGTTGCGCTCGGGCCTGGACAAATTGAAGGACGCCGCGGCCACGCTCGTGGCCGACAAGCGGAATCTCTTCCAGATGCAGAACGATTTGAACACGCGGCTGAAGGACATCGAGCGTCAGGCCGCGACCACCGCCGCCCTCGTCCCCCATGACCCCGACCGCAGCGACGACTCGGTGCAGGTGACCGCCGCCCCGGACATGCGGGCGTCGATGATCGGCGCGCTGGCGATCTTCTCCGCGTTCGTCACCGGCTGGCGCTTCGCCCGCTCGGGCGGGGACGAAACCGTCCCGTACACCGCGCAGTACCGCGTCCTCCGCCGCCCGCGCCGCCTCCCCGCCCCCCGCGCCACCAGCGAGCCGATCGCGGTTTAAGTACCCATTGAACTTCCACGGTGACACGGGGCGTCCCGCCCATGCTGGCGGCGCGCGAAATCGAAATCTCTTGAAATAATACAGGCTCTTTGATTTGTGTAGCGCCAGCACGGGCGGGACGCCCATGTCACAACGCGGTTCTGAAACGCTTCTAAACCAGTGGTATCGATCCACAAGAATCCGCATTAGCCCCGGAGGGGCGAAAGACCTTAGCCCACGGCGCGAGCCGTGGGTGGTGAATGTAGTAAATACAATCAGCCCCGGAGGGGCGTAAGAAGCGCCCGATTTCCAAAGGGCGTTGTCTGATCCATGGGGTTGATGCGAAGAAATCAACTTGATTTGCGACGTGCTGCCCCTGCCGGCCTTCATCCCACCGCCCCCGCGAAATCCGCCTCAATTCCCCTGCGCGATGACCGGCGGAAGCGGAGGCGCCTGCTGCGGATGGATCAGATTGTGCCACGCGCCCGCGAAACTGTATCGATCAAACCCGGCACGCGGCAGCGGGCCCGTCGCGCCGATCAATGACACCGCCACGCTGAACGCCAGCAGAACTCCCGCGATCGTCCACGACGACTGCCGGTGCGATCGCCGCAACCACGCGCCGGCCCAGAAGAGCGTCAGCGGCAGGAATACGACAAACCACCGTGTTGCGAACATCGCGCTCCCCGTGTCCGGCCGGTACGCGGCACAGCATACGATCACCGCCAAGGCCCCGGCCAAGGTCGCCGCGGCGAGCGTCTTGGTCGCCGCCGGCCAGTGGCGGTGCATGATGAGCGACACGCCGAGGATCCCCAGCGCGACAATCGGGAAGTGGCTGAAGATCCCGTGGCCCCCGAAGAACGCGCCGAGCACCCGTATTGCTCCGTGCGTGAACGATTGCCAACGCGTGAGGTTGTCGTCGTCCTCGTCATCGCCGAGGAGGGCGGGGGAGGCGGACGCGGGGATGCGGAGACGCGGGGACGGGGAGAGGGCAGATGACGCGGGGACGCGGGGACGCGGGGACACGGGGAGGGAGGGAGAAGAGGCGGCGGAGTCGAGGTCGGACGCGGGGACGTAGAGAGGGGGGGACGCGGGCAGCGAAGGAAAGTCGGACGCGGCAAGTGCGACCGAGGCGACGCGCGACGAAGTTGAATCTGTTTGCGGCGATTGCAATGCTTGTTGCGTTACCGCCCCGGCGTCATCCGCCTGCTCTTTCCCCGCGTCTCCGCGTCCCCGCGTCCCCGCGTCATCTGCCAGTTCCTTCCACGCGTCCGCCTTCCGCCTGTGCTTCCCCGTAGCCGCCTTCCACTCCGCGCCCAGCGCCAATTCCGGGTGCAGCATGCCCGGGCGCAGGTCGCCGGTCACCGGGATGGTGAGCCGGGCGTGCAGGAAGAGGGGGATGGACGCGCCAATCACGTACAGCGCCACGCCCGCAACGCGGCTGGTCACCGGCCATCGAAATGCGAAGAACACCGGCAAAAATAGCACGAGGAACACGCACGCCGGCAGGTCGATGGTCGCCGCCAGCGCGGCACACAGCCCAGCCAGGCCCAGCCACCCCGTCGCACGGCCCGGGCTGTTGTGGCGAATGACGTGAAACAAGCACGTCGCGGATGCCAGCAGCAATGCCGCCGCGGGGGCGTGCGCGTTAAGCACCGTCGAATAACTGATCAGTCCGCTCCCCAGCACCACGATCAATCCCAGCGCCGCGCGCAATGGCCGGCGCAGCTCGAATTGCCGGCCCATCCGGTAAACCAACCCCGCCGCCAGCGCCACCGGCAGCGTCACGCCCAAAAGCGTCAGCCAGAAGGCCACCCAATTCGGGTCGCGGTCCAGCGTGATGCCGTAATGGTGCATCACCCAATACGGCCCGCTCAAAAGGGCCGCCTGCATGGGAAGCTGGCTGCTGTAAAGATGAGGGGAGAACTTTTCGCCCGCCGCAGGAATGCCGACGATCCGGTCGTGCGTGTCACGGAAGCTGGTGCCTTCGATGGCGAGCGTTCCGCTTTCGACGATTGCCTGAATGGTGGCGAGGCGCGATTGCTCGTCGTCGCCGATCATCCGCGGGTCGGGCGAGCGCAGCGGGCGGAGCAGGGGGACGCTGATCAGCAGCACCAAAATGGGCGCGCTCAGCGCCCACGGCCGGACGAGCCGGTAGGAACGATATCGCCGCAGGAAATCCAAAACTGACATCGCAATGGGTGGACGAACCTCATGTTCGCCCTACTTCGAGAACCGCGCGGCCCCCGAACTCTAGTAGACCTTCAAGAACTGTACGAAATTCCGGATGATCCGGTCGCCCTGACGGGCATAACGGGCAAAATTCAGGCGCGTCCCCTCCCGGATCTTCGCTTCCCCGTCCGGTCCCAGCACCTTCACAACGTCTTCTTTGCCCGCCGCCAGTATCTTATCAATATCGGGCTCCGTCAATTCGAAGTGATACTGAAAACCGAAGAGCCGCGTTTTGAAGCGAAAAGCCTGGTTTTTGCACGTCCGTGTGCTGGAAAGCAGGGCGTTTCCGGTAGGGGCCGGCGGCGCAGGAGGCGGCGGCGCATTAGGTGGGGCCGGCAGCCGCGGAAGGTCAAATGTGTCGTAGTGCCAGTGAAACATCGGCGCGCCGTCCGACAGCCCGAAGACGATCGGCTCCGTCCCACCCGGGAACGGAAACTGCACCGGCGCCCACCCCAACTCCGGCAAGGGAGTCCCCGGCTCCTCCGGCGTCGCCCCGTGCTTCACGTTCGGATACACCTTCCCTCCCCCCGCGTGCGCCAGCAACTGCGCCCCCAGGCAAATGCCCAGCGTCGCGCGGTCCAGCGCCACGCAGCGCTTGAGCAGCTCCAGCTCCTTGGCGAGAAACGGGTACTTCTCATTGCCGACGTCGGCGACCCCCATCGGCCCGCCGAGGACGATCAGCATGCGCACGCTGTCGAGGTCGTGGGGAACCTCGTCGCCTTTGTAGAGGTGACGAATGTCGATGGGGATTCCAAAGTCACGGAAAATCGGGACGATCCGCCCCGGCCCCT
>JAQGHP010000019.1 GCA_028288775.1 Phycisphaerales bacterium
ACAAGCCCTTTGACGAGCACTTCCGCAAATTCGTGAAGCAGTCGAACACCGCGGTTTTCTCAGGTCAGCCGTGCCGGTCCGTCTGTAGTGATGCCCTGCAAGTTCCGGGGGAATTTGATCTGGTCTATCTCGACCCGCCATATCTGAATGGGCGGGGTGTCGGCGTGGATTACCGCGGGTTCTATCACTTCCTGGAAGGGCTCGCGTCGTACGGAACGTGGGAAGCGCAGATCGACTTTGGCTCGGCGCACCGCAGACTCATGCCCGTCCCTTCACGGTGGACGAGCAGGGCGCAAATTCACGCGGCGTTTCGTGATCTGTTCAATCGGTTTCGCAAGAGCGTGATTGCGGTGTCGTATCGGAGCGACGGGATTCCGTCCGTTGAGGAGCTTGCAGCGCTGTTGCGCGAAGTGAAGTCGAACGTAGTGGTTCACCAGCGCGCGGGGGCGTACCAATACGTGCTCTCGACGAACGCCGCGTCACAAGAGGTGCTGCTGATCGGGCGGTAGTTGGAGGATCAAGTGGTTGCCGGGGTCGGGCCGGGGCTGCCGTTGCGCGCGAACCAGTGGCCCAGGACGCCGGTGTAGACGACTTGGCCGTTCTTGCGCACGTTGGTCCAGAGCCAGTTGTTATCAAAAGTGCATTGGGCGAGGTAACCGCTCACCGGATCAAACGCGGCCGCGACCGAGCCGGTGTCGGCGAAGCTCTTCATTTGGTGGGCGATTTTGTCCGACATGGAATCCCCCTTGGCGACCTCGCCGCGGGTGATCTCCGGATGGGCCGTGACGTAGGCCTTGAAGTCATCGGAAGTGGGCCGGGTGAAGAACAAGGCCGCCGCCAGGGCGAGGGCCAACACGACGAGGAGTAGGCTCTTCATGCAAGTATTGTAGCACGGGTTGGCCGCGACGGGGGAGGAAATAGCGGGTGAAACGTGAAGACGTGAAACGTGAGAAGACTCTGCTTGCCAAAGTCTTCTCACGTTTCACGTCTTCACGTTTCAGACCCACTTCTCAGAACATTCCCAATTGCAGCAACGCCGCTTCCGACATGCGGTCCCGGCTCCAGGGGGGTTCCCAGACGAGCTCGACATCCGCGCTCTTTACTTCGGGAATGGCCTCGATTTTTTTCTCCACCTCGCCCGGCAGCGAGCCTGCGACGGGGCAGGCGGGGGCCGTGAGCGTCATCTTTACGTGGACGTGGTTTTCAGCGTTCACCTGGATCTCGTAGATGAGGCCCAGTTCGTAGATGTTCACCGGAATTTCGGGGTCGAAAATCTCGCGGACGGCTTCGATCACCTTTCCTTCAATGAGCTTCTGTTGAACAAACCCGTCGGCAGTGGGTGCCGCGGCCTGCGGGGCCGGCGCGTTCGCCGGATCGGTTTGCACGGCCTCGGATTGCAAGACCGCGACCGCGGCCGTGGGCTCGAAGGTCGCTTGTTGGAGAGCTTCGGGGCTGGTTCCGTTCTTCAGAACCGGCAGGCTCACGAGCGAGAATGGATAGCGGTAATCGTCCGACATATTCCTTTCCTAAGAGTCCCCACTCACGCCGTCGCGGCGGGCTGCCCGGCCAGGGCCGCTGCGCCGTGCCGAATTCGCTCGATCATACCCGCCAGGCCCGTGCGGCGCTGGTTGGTGATGAACTGGTCCAAACCGATCCGGCGAAAAAAGCCCTCGATGTCGAACGCCAGCACCTCTTCCACCCGCTGCCCCGAATAAATCCGCTGCAAAATTGCGATCAGCCCGCGGACGATGTCGGCGTTGGCGTCCGCGACAAATTCGATCCTGTCCGACGTCCCGTGCGCCCGGCGGGTGACGATGTATACCTCGCTCATGCAGCCCGGCACGCGCGTCGTGATGGCCTTGAGCATGTCGAATGTATGGGGGAGCTTGTTCCCCAGGTCGATGACGTATTCGCTCTTGGATTCGCGGTCTTCGAAGAGATCGAAATCGTCCGCCAGTTCGTCCGCCGCCGCCTGCGGGGATGACGCGGCGGCGGGGGCATAGAGGATTTCCGCCGCGGGCGCATGGGCACTTGCCCCAGCAGGCGCGGACTGTTTCCGCCGGGCTGCTTCGTCGGCCACGATCCGCCGGAGGGCATTCGCCAGCGTGTTAATCTCCTCGACAGTGTTGTACATCGCGAACGACGCGCGCGTGGTCGAGCTGATTCCCAGGCGGTCCATGATTGGCTGGCAGCAATGATGACCGGTGCGCACCGCGATGCCTTCCGCGTCGAGCCGCGTCCCGATGTCGAGAGACGCCATGGGAGGATCCTTGATGACGAAAGAAACCACGCCCGCCTTGTGGGCCGCCGTGCCGATGATCCGCAGGCCGGGGACTTCACCGAGCTTTTCCGTCGCATGCTTGAGCAGGGCGTCTTCGTGAGGCGCGATGTTGCTCAATCCGATCGATTCGACGTATTCGATCGCGGCCCCGAGTCCGGCAGCGCCGGAGATATCGGGGGTCCCGGCCTCGAATTTATTAGGGAGGCCGGCGTAGACGGTTTTGTCGAACGAGACGGATTCGATCATGTCGCCCCCGCCCTGGTAGGGGGGCATTTTTTCCAGCAGTTCCCGCCGGCCCCAGAGCACGCCGATACCGGTGGGGCCGTAGAGCTTGTGCCCGGAGAAGCAGTAGAAGTCGCACCCCAGCGCCTGCACATCCGTGGGGCGATGGGCGACCCACTGCGCGCCGTCCACCAGCACTTTCGCCCCCGCGGCGTGCGCCAGTTCGGTGATGCGCCGGACGTCATTAATCGTGCCCAGCGCGTTGGAGACGTGGTTGACTGCCACCAGCCGCGTGCGGCTATTGAGCAGCTTCGCGTACTCGTCCAGTTGCAACTCGCCGGCGTCGTTCATTGGGATGACACGGACGCGCGCGCCGCAAGCCTCGGCGACCATCTGCCAGGGGACGATGTCGGAATGGTGCTCGAGCGCGGAGACGATGATCTCGTCCCCTTCGCGGATGAACTTGCGGCCGAAGCTGGCCGCCACGAGGTTGATGGCCTCGGTGGTCCCGCGGGTGAAGATCACCTCTTTGTCCTCGGCCGCGTTGATGAACCGCGCGACGATCCTGCGGGCCTCTTCGTAAACGTCCGTCGCCCGCTGGCTCAGCTCGTAGACGCCGCGATGAATATTGGCGTTTTCGGTTTCGTAGTAGCGGATGAGCCGCTCGATCACCGCCCGCGGCTTTTGCGTGGTCGCGCCGTTGTCGAGGTAGACCAGGTGCTTGCCGTGCGAACGCGTATGGAGGATCGGAAAATCCGCGCGAATTCGGCTGACGTCGAAAGGATCACCGTTTGAAGATGGACGGGTTTCGGATGCCATGGCTTTCCTAAACCATTATAGCATCGGAACGGGGAATGCAGGCATCGCGCCCCTGCAAGTGGCATGGGCGGCTCGCCCATGGGTCACGGTACCCCGTGACGTTCGATCTGTACCCGGATTGAAGTAAGCAAAATGTGGCACAGCCGCCCCCGGCTGTGATTCCGCCGAAGGCGGAAATGAAAGACACAGCCGGGGGCGGCTGTGCCACACAATTCTCGGAGGGCCGGGAGGCCGGCCGGTGCGGCGGGGTACCGCCGCCACGGGCGGGCCGCCCGCGCCACAATGCTCTTACGCCGCGGCTTGTTCGTTGATGCGGCCCTGGGAGTCTACCTGGTCGAACTTGACGGCGACGCGCTTGCTGACGCCCTGTTCCTGCATCGTTACGCCGTAGAGCACATCCGCGATTTGCATCGTGCGCTTGGAGTGGGTGATGACGATGAACTGGGATTGCTCAAGGAACTCCTGCACGATGAGGTTGAAGCGCTGGTTGTTGGCTTCGTCGAGGGCGGCGTCCACTTCGTCGAGGATGCAGAAGGGGCTGGGCTTGCTCTTGAAGATGGACATGAGCAGGGCGACGCAGGTCATCGTCTTTTCACCGCCGGAGAGCTGGCTAATGCTCACGGGCTGCTTGCCCGGCGGGCGGGCAATAATTTCGATGCCGGCATCAAGCACGTCGAGCTTGATCATTTTCGTCGCCTCGCCCTCCACCTGCATGTTCCGCGGCGCGGGGACTTCGGTCTCAAGAAAGATGTCGGCCTTGCCGCCGCCGAAGAGCTTGCGGAACAGGCCTTGGAAATGCTCGCGGACGGCGTTGAACGTCTGCTCGAAGCGTGCGCTGCTTTCGACGTTGATTTCGTTGATCAGGTCCTCGAGCTGCTGCTTGGAGCTTGTGAGGTCCTGCACTTGCGTGGAGAGGAATTCTGACCGTTTTTCCAATTCGTCCTGTTCGCCGATGGCGTCGAGGTTGACGTTGCCCAGGCGATGGAGCTTGTCGCGGAGTTGCTTGATCTCCTCGGCGATGGCATCCCAATCCACGTCGCCGGGCTGATAGCCGGGACCGTCGTCCGCGGAAAGGCCCTGGTACTTGGCGGGGACGTCGAGTTGCAATTCGTCGAGCGTTCGCTGCACTAACGTTTCGAGGCGGACCTTTACTTCGCTCAGGCGAATTTGGAGCGAATGCAAAATCTGCTCGACCTCGGCGTGCTCGCCGCGAAGAGTTTCGACTTCGCCCGTAAGAAACTGAACCGCCTTGGCGGCCTCGGCGACTTGCCCGGCGGCGGCTTCGATCCGCTCCCGGAGATCCCGCTGCTGCTCGATGGCGGTAGCCTCGGCGGCGGATGCCGACTGGAGCTCCGCTTCGATCCCGCCGCGCTTGCCGGCGACTGCCTCGACGCTGCGTTGGAGCCGTTCGACCTGCTGCAACAATTCGGCCCGTGCGCCGGTCATCCGCTGTACCTGCTGCTGGCTGGCAAGCTGCTTCTCCTGCACCTGCCCCAGTTGCACGCGCGAGGCAGTAAGCTGCTCGCCCAAATGACGGATTTCCTCGGCGAGGCGCTTCTGGTTGGCGGTCTGCTCTTCGATCTGCTGCTGGCGCGAGGCCTGATCCGCCTCGTGCTCGTGCCGCTTTTCGGTCAGCGCAGCCTCTTCCGTCTTCAGGCGGCCCGACTGGTCGAGGAGGTTTTGCAGTTCGCGGTCCAACACCGGCTGCTCGCGGCGGAGTGACGCCTGCTTATCGTTGGTCTGCGATATTTTGCTCGACAGCTCCACCTTCACGGTGTTCGTGCGGTAGACCTCGTTGCGGAGGGCGTTCTGCTGCTCCTCCAGCGCCCGGGCGCTGGCGTTGCCATCCGTGAGCTGGCGGGTGAGCTGCTCGATGCGCACGTCCACGTCCGCAATCTGCTGGCCGAGGGCCTCGAGCTCGGACCGGCGCGAGAGCAGGCCCATGGCCGCGGTGAGCGGCCCGGCGCGGAGGGTGCCGTCGGATTCGAGCACTTCGCCGCTGAGGGTGACGTAGCGCCACCCGCGCGGGCCGGCGCGGTGCAATTCCGCGGCATCGGCGAGCGTGTCGACCACGACCGTGCGGCCGAGAAGATGCTGCGCGATCAGGCCATCGATCGGCTCGACGCGAACGAGGTCCGCGGCGAGGCGAATGCGCTGCGAGTGCTGGTTCCAGTCGTAGGCATCCTCCACGGTGGCATGGGCGGCTGGCCCATGTTCCGTCTCGCTTTCGATTGAACCTGCGGGCACGTGCTGGTCCGCACTCGTCGTGCTTTCAACAGAAGACACGGGCGAGCCGCCCGTGCCACGGGAAAGGGTGCCACGTGAATCCGTGCACAGGAAATTCACGCGGCCTTCGAGCTCTTCCAGCAATTCCCTCGCGGCAAATGCCCCGGCGGAGTTGTCGGTCACCAGCCACTGGTCGCGGCCGTCGAGAGCCGCTTCGATCACGTGGGCGTGCTCCACGTCCACGCGCAGAACGTCAGCCACCAGACCCCGGACGAATGGGAACTTTTGCTCGCGCTGACGCAGGACGCTCTTCACGCCTTCGCTGACGCCTTCGCGCTTTGCTTCCAAATCCTTGAGCAGCTTTTGCCGCGACAGGAGGCCCGAACGGTGCTCCTTGGCGGTGCCGAGCTGTTCGCCGATGTGCGCGATTTGCTTGCCCAGCTGCGCCGATTCCTCCCGGCGGGATTCCAACTGCGACTGCTGGTCGGCGATGTGCGCAAGCGCTTCGTCCAATTTTCCCTGCGCTTCGCCGCGCTGGATTTCGAGCCCTTCCATCTCGCTCAGTACGACCTGCCGGCGCTCGCCGAGGCGGCCCTGATTGACTCCGATGTTTTTCCGCTCGATCTCGATCGCGCCCAGGCGGCTGTTGACGCCCGACAGCTTACGCATGAGGTCGAGGACCGCGGCCTTGTGTTGTTCGACCTGCTGGTTGGCTTGATTGAGCTGAAGCTGGCCGTCACGGAAGGCTTCCTGCCGCTCGTTGATGAGGCGGCGATGCTCTTCCAATTCGGCAGTGAGGCGCTCGAGGGTTTGGGTCTCGGTCGTCAGTCCCTGGCTTACCTCGTCCAGCTTTAAATCCGCCGCCTCGCGGTCGGCGTTGTAGGTCTCGATCTGGTCGGCAATCTGCTCGAGCTGTTGTTTCGCATACTGCTGACGCTGGCGGGCCGACTGCAACGCCGCGCCGGCCTGCACCAAATCGTATTCAAGTTGCTGGCGCTTCTGGGAAAGTCCCTCATGCTGCTCGCGCTTGCCGGCGAGCTCGTTTTGCTTGCGAGCGAGGTCGCTGGAGGCGTCTTCCAAGCGGAACTGCGCGTCGTCGCGCTGCGAATCGAGATCGGTGACTTGCGTGTGGAGGGTGTGATATTCCTGGAGCGCGTAGCTGAGCCGCAATTCGGTGAGGCGGACGGAATATTCCTGATACGTGCGGGCGCGGCCCGCCTGAACCTTCACGCTGCGCAGACGCTTCTCGACTTCTTCAACGATGTCGGTGACGCGCAGCAGGTTTTGATCGACCTTTTCAAGCTTGCGCTGGGCTTCCTTCTTGCGGGCCTTGAACTTGGAGATCCCGGCGGCTTCTTCGAAGATCAGCCGGCGCTCATCGGGATTGGCTTCCAGCAAGGCCGCGACGCGGCCCTGCTCGATCACGCTGTAGGCGTCGACGCCCACACCGGTGTCGAGGAACAGCTCCCGGATGTCCTTTAGGCGCGAGGCTTTGTTGTTGACCTGGTATTCGCTGGTGCCGTCGCGGAAAAGCCGCCGGCCCACGGCGACCTCGTCGGCTTCCAGATTGAGCGTGCGGGTTCCGTCTTCGCGGGGCGGGTTGTCGAAGACGAGGACGACCTCGGCCATTCCCGCGGGCTTACGGTTTCCCGAGCCGTTGAAGATGACATCGAGCATGGCCTCGCCGCGAAGGCTCTTGGCCGACTGCTCGCCGAGCACCCACTTGAAGCCGTCCACCACGTTGCTTTTGCCGCACCCGTTGGGTCCGACGATTCCGGTGATGGGGGAGTCAAAGACGAACTCGGTACGGTCCGCGAAACTCTTGAACCCGTGTAGGATGAGCTTTTTCAACCGCATGGACATCCGGTCCTCCCTGACCGATTCTTGGTAGTTGCTGGTTACTAGTTACTGGTTGCCGGTGAGGACCCATTTAATCCATTGCTATTATTGCCCGCCGGCTTCCATACCAGCAACTGGCAACCAGCAACCAGCAACTACTCTTATTTTTTCCCACTCGCCGCCACGGTCGCGTCAGGCATTGGTTGGGCGGCATTGGTCAATGGGGGCTTATCTTCTGCTTGCGGGCGGCCCGTGTCTATGCCCGGGGCGGTGTAGGTACGCTGCACCTGGGGCGGGTCCTGAAGCACGAACGTCGCCGGGCCGAACTGCCCGTCGCGGAAGGCCACTAGCTTCTTCTGTTCGTTAAGGCGCTGCAGAATCGCCACGATCTGGCTGTAGTTGAAGTTCAGCGGCCGCTCGCCGGCAGCGGCGATGCCGCCCAACCGTTGGACAACCTCGGCGACGTCCGGCTCGGATTCCATCTTCACCGGGTCAGACATCCGCAGGTCGTGGAAGGTCCCGTCCGCGTCGCGCGGGGCTTCGCCGCGGTAGTAGATGGTCAGCGTCTGCCCGACCTCGGCCGAGGTGATGCTGAGCCGGTCGTCGAGCGCCGTGAAGACGACGGGCGTGCCGACCTGCGGCATAGCGCCGATGATCGCAATCCGCGGCATCCCGGTGCGGGTGGCGTAGATGAGCGGCGCGCCGTGCGAGGGGACGATGTCGAGCACGAACTTCTGGTTGTCCGGGTCTTCGGTAACAACGCGGGATTTGATCGAGTTGTCGGCGTTGCGCGCGAGTACCTTGTACGCTTCGATGCGGACGAGCGTCTTGTCCGAGTCGAGCAGCTCGCGGAGCATGAGGTTCACCGCGGCGGAGGGGGGCAGGCCGCCCAGCGCCTGCACGGCATTGAGCTGGAACGGGTTGCCCGGATTGCGCGCGGTCTCGAGTAGGGCCGCGTGAGCAGCGCCGGTGGGATCGCCAATGTAGACCGCCGCTCGCGCCGCGGCGAACGCCACATCCGGCCGCTTGTCGGTCAGCAGCGGCGAGATAAACGGCATCGCCGCCGGCCCGATCCCTTCCCAGCAGTAGCTGATGTCGTCGAGCATCGCGCCCGGCTTGTTTGCCGCGGCCACGAGCATTTTCGCCCGCGCCGCCAGCACTTCCGGTGAGCCATCCGTGTAAACGTGCGTCGCCAGCTTGGCAAAGTGCTGCCAATCGCCGCGATAGCGGAGGGGGACGTAGAGTTCGACGATTCCCTCATCCTGCGCGGCGGCCACGGAGGTGTCCTGGAATCGCTCGATGAGCCGCTGCTCGATCGCGCGGGCCACGCGCTTGTCGGGCTGACGGATGCGCAGGAACAGGGGGCGATCGAAGGTGGCCACGCCGCCGTCCATGATGACGCCGTTACGGAGGCTGCGGCGCATGTCGCCGGTCGGGGTGGGCGTGCGGCTCAAGACGTAGGACGGGTTGACGAAGATGAATCCCTTGGCCTGCCCCAGCGTGTTGACCTTGCCGAACGGGTTGGACGCGTCCGCGCCGTTGACCTTCAGATCGGTCAGGTACAGCTCGCCTCCGGCCAGGCTGGTGGTGGTGTTCTTCTGCAGGCAGGAGATGACCACGTCGAACATCTGGCCCCGGCGCACGCCCGGGGGCAGCATGCCGGCGACCTGCACGATCGCGACGCGTTTGTCGGCCAGCACGCGCTCGGGCGGGAGGTTCTCCCAGCCGGGCGTGTTCCTGCTGCCGAAGCCGCGCTTGATCATCTCCTTGCGAATGTATTGCTTGACGGCGGTGGGGGCGGTGCTGTCGCCCGTGTTGTCGAGATTCACGACCAAGCCGAAGCTTGAAATTTCGTACGGGTCAGTATTGCCGACGTCCACCTTTTCCCAGACCGTGCCGTGCATGAAA
>JAQGHP010000083.1 GCA_028288775.1 Phycisphaerales bacterium
GCCGAAGACGCCCAGCCAGCGCTTGACGAGTTCGGGCGTGGTGAGTGCCTTGAAGACCAGGTGACGCGGGGCGTTAAAGGTGCGGGTCATGGCGATTTCGCGGTCGCCGGGAGCGGTGACTTTCAGCTTCCCGGAATTGGGCCCGGGAAACTCCTTGGTGTTTTTGTCGTCATCGGATTGAGTCGAGGCGGCGGTGCTGACGCGTTCCAGCGGACGGGTAAGTTCGGTTTGCCAGGACTTGGGATCGGGGTTGGTGGAGGGATCGGTCAAATACGTTTCCCAGAGTGTGGCAGCGGGGGTGTGGCCCTGGGCAGCGATCCACTTCATGAATTGGGCCCACGCGGCGGGGAGGCCTTCGTAAGGGCCGCGGTAAATCGTACGCGCGACCGTGGCGGCGGGGAGCTGGCCATTGCTGACGCGGCCGGCAGGCGTAACGGGGCGCGGCACGGGGACGCTCAGGTGGAAATCGAAAACCTCGGACGGCAGTTTCAGGTGATGCGTACACCACGGGCCGGTGGGCGTGATGCCTTGTTTGGCGAGGGTCTGCATGAGCTCCTGCAGGCCGGGGCCGATGACGTGGCGGATCTGGACGCTGGGAACGGTGATGTGAATGACGGCGGTTGCCTGGGCGGCGGTTTGCAGGACGCGGGGCGGGTCGATCATGGCGGGCTCCAAATTCGGGGACATTATTTTTTGGGACGCCGTCGTTTTTGTTCGACGGATTTCATTTCTTCGAGCAGCGCGTCGAGGCGCTGGTAGCTTTGCTCCCAGGCGTCGCGGTAGCGCTCCAGCCATGCAGTGACCTCGGCCAGCGGGCGGGCCTCGAGTTTACGGGGCCGGCGCTGGGCATCGATTCCGCGGGAAATCAGGCCGGCGCGCTCCAGCACTTTAAGATGCTTGGAGATGGCGGGCTGGCTCATGTCAAACGGTTTGGCCAGCTCCGCGACGGATGCCTCACCGGTCGCCAGCCGGGCGAGAATCGCCCGCCGCGTGCGATCGGCAAGTGCCGCAAACGTGGCATCGAGCCGGTCCGGGGTGAACGTTCCATAGCCACCTGGTTCCATTACCAAAAGGTTATATAACTCATGGCCCGCAGTCAAGGGAAAATCGGCAGTGCGTTTTTTTCATTGCTCGCCGAGTGCATCGCGACCATGGGCAGGACGCCCATGCCGCGGCGAAGTGTTCACCACGTATCCCGCGCAGGCCCGCGTGCGGGCGCTCTTCCGCCCGCCGGCACACCGTTGCGAAGTGGCGCGCCTTCCGTCAGGTTTGTAGGCACGCCGTTGGGGAAGTGTTCCTTCAGCCACTGCTGGATGTCTTCCATCCGGTGCTCGGGATAGGGGTGGGTGACCATGAATTCGGGCTGGCGGCCGGTCTTTGGGGTGACGGTTTCCAAAATCTGCATCACTTCGAGCATGGCCTTGGGGTCATACCCGGCTTCGGACATGAAGCGGAGGCCGAATTCATCGGCCTGCGTTTCGTCGTGGCGGGTGTACTGCAAATTCTTCATCTGCGCGACGACGCCCGCGATCATCGCGGCGCTGTACCCGCGGCCGGGGTGATCGCGATCGCTCGCGGCGACGCCCACCGCCGCGACGAGTTCCTGCATGAGCTGCGATTTGGCCATCTGCTCCGACGCATGGCGGCCGACGACGTGGCCGGATTCATGCCCCAATACGCCAGCCAGCTCTCCCTCATTTTGCAGACGTTCCAGCAACCCGCGCGTGATGAAGACCTGGCCACCCGGTAGCGCGAAGGCGTTGACGGTCTGGCTGTCGCGGAGGAGGTGGAACTGAAATCGGTACGGCGATTCGCGCCCGGCGGCGCTGTTCTGCACCACCTTCTGCCCGATCCGGCTGACTTCCTGCGCCTGCGGATCGGACGGATCCACCTCCCCGCCCATCTCCGCCGCCATCTGCGGCGCCGATTGCAGCCCGAGCTGCACCTCCTGCTGCGGCGAGAGCGCCACGTGCTGCTTCTCCCCCGTGACCGGATTGACGCTGGTGTGCGTGAGATAAACGATAAACCCGATGACGGCGATGCCCGCGCCGATCAGATAATGCCACGGGAGTCCGCGATTGCCGCCGCCGTAGTATTGGGTCATTTCCTTTTGTCCGTTGTCAGTGGTCCGTTGTCAGTTGTCAGTTGTTGGCCGCGGCGAGTGTGTGACGGTTTCGAGAGGCCTGTCTTCAATTCCCTCCTCCGGTAATCCGGGGGAGGGTTAGGGAGGGGGTCACTAGAGTCGACTGTCGAAAGTTCGCCTCCTGCAACGTACGCCCATCTCCTGTCCAAATCCTGCCCCCACCCCTGCCCTCCTCCGGATTACCGGAGGAGGGAGATAGGACCGCTGCCAATTAATGATTCTTCAACATTCCTCTTGCAACATCCGACAGCCTCTGATGGGCCAGCTCTGAAGCGTAATCCACGTCGATAGTCTTGCGATAGCCCTCAATTTTTCCCATCGGCTGGGATTGGGCGTCCGCGGCAGCGAGGAAGGGTTTGTGCAGGCGTTCCCAGAGCGCCATGACCTGCGCATATGTTTCGAATGTCCCGCGACGGCTGCCCTCGGGCAGCTCCGATTCGCGCAGGACGATGCTGTGCTCGGGGAGCAGGCGGATGAGATCTTCGATGGGGCGCGGGGCAGGGTCGGGCAGACGAACATCATCGGTTGGGATGATCGCGACTACGCGCCCGTCCCCCGCCGGGTAAATCGCGGCCAGAAAAGTGTCGAGGTACAGCTCGTGCTCGGCGGCCAGCTCGCGCACGCGCACCGCCGGCTCGATGCTCCCCCACCCCGCAACGAGTAATTGCCCGTGCGAAAAGTTTTGCACGACGTGGAGCGCTTCCAGCCGGTCGTCAGGCCCATCCGCCAGAAGGTCGAGGCAGACGATCCCTTCCCCGCTGCGCTGGCGGCGCTGTCGGCGGGCTTCCTGGAGTGGGAGATACAAACGAGAAAGCGAGTCCCAATCCCGCGCGGCCCAGGCAATATGCTCGGCTCGGGCCAGCGTGGCTTCGGACTCGAGATACTGCATCGCGATCAACTGCTCCTGGCCCAGTTCGCACAGTGCCTGGAGCGCGTCCACATCAGCCGCGGGCTGCTCAAAAGTCATACGCGCGATTGTAGGGCGGGGAGGGGATTTAGCACTACCGCGCTAAACGAAAGGAAGATTGGACGCCAGAGAATGCGGAGAACGGCGTCACTCGTTACGACACGTCTGGTCGCCTCCGTGGCAAAATTGAACGCCGAGACGCCCAGACGCAGAGGTAGGAAGAGAGGGGAAAAATGGATGTATGTTTAGAATCCGGCGGCAGCCTACGTGCAAGGCATTTATTTTTTCCGCGCTTTCCTCTGCGTCTCGGCGTCTCTGCGTTCAATTTTGCATCGGAGAGAAGCCAGCGTTGTCGCAGCGAGCGATCGCGTTCCGAGCGTCAGAGGATGATGTCGCGAATTGCGGAAAGGGCCATCCGCCAGCGGTTCGAGGTTTCGGTGGCTTCGTAGGTGAGTGTATCGCAGAGGACGACGAAATCGCGGCTCTCCAGGGACTGCTTGATCTGCCGGAGCTGCGCGGTGAACTCGCCGACCAGGTCGCTGAGGAAGCGGTCGCCGACGCGCAATTCGTCCAAATTGATGCGGAGCAGCTGCGCCGTCTTCAGGACCGATTCCTGAGCGTTATGCCACGTGCTGAAGCACCCGCTGAGCTTTTGCATCGCCTTCTCGACCGCGCCGCGCTGCAGCAGCTCCACGGCGTCGTCCTTCAGGCGGTCGGCCTCGCCGAGCTGTTGCTCGACTTCATTGACCACATCCAGCGCCATCTCGCGCGGCTCGGCGGTCTCGATGTACAGCGTCCGCCCCTGAATCAGCTCCCGCCGCACTTCGCCGATCTGCCCCAGGTCCGGCTCGGAGCCATCGATCAGCAGATTCACCACGAGCCGGTTCTCGCGCTGCACGTGACAGATGACCTGCCCGACCGTGCGCAACCCCATTTCCTCCGCCGCGAAGAGTTCATGATCGACAGTGACCGACATAGGTCGAGCTCCTGCAAAGGTGTTCACAGGAGTTATCGGCCGCAGAGGGGGGGAAGCTTGACTGGGTCCGATAAATAGTGGGAAGGACGCGTGATCCTGAAACGTGCGTTTGAAACGTGAAACGTGAAACGTGAGAAGACTCTGCTTGCCGAAGTCTTCTCGCGTTTCACGTCTTCACGTTTCAGGATCACGTTTCAGAACCACGTCTCAATCCGCAGGAAGCACAATACTGAACGTCGTCCCCTTCCCCACTTCACTCTCAACGTCGATGCGGCCCTTGTGGTGCTCGACGATTTCTTTGCAGATGGCCAGGCCCAGGCCGGTGCCTTTTGCTTCGCCTTTGCGGGCGGTGGCCTTGGTGGTGAAGAAGGGTTGGAAGATCTTGGGGAGGAGCTTTTCGGGTATGCCGGGGCCGGTGTCGATGACTTGAATGCGGATCTCGCTGGTTTCGAGGCGCTGGGCCTTGATGGTGATCGATCCGCCGCGGCCGAGCATCGCCTGGCGGGCGTTGATCAGGAGGTTCAGCAGCACCTGTTCGAGCTGCACGACGTCTCCCTCGATGCACAAATCCGGCTGCACCTGCACGCGGAGCGCGATGCCGTCTTTCTGCGGGTCGCGGGCCATGACGGCCAAGGTTTCGTCCACCAGTTTTTGAATCTGCACCTGCCCGAACATCGATTCGCCGCGGGCGAGCCCGAGCATCGAACTGCAAATGCGGCCGGCTTTCGACGAGCTTTGGAACGACTTGGACAGCGCCTTGCGCACGAGATCCATGTCCGGCGTCGCGCTCTGCGCGCTCTGCAGGGCGAATTGCGAGTAGCTGACGATTGGCGTGAGCAGGTTGTTGAATTCGTGGGCGATGACCGCGGCAATCGTGCCGATGGTGGCCAGGCGCTGCGATTCGGTGAGTTGCTCCCGTAAATACTCGAGTTGTTCGGCCATCGAGGCAAGTTGGCCGTTGAGGGATTCGTCAGAGACCGCGATGGGAGGCTGGGATTCGTTCACGTTACCGCATCTATCGGCCCGCCGACGGGGGAGCCTTTGGCCGTCCGGATTTACGGGAAATTTACAGCTTATGGGACGGGGGGAAGGACCTGCGGGCGGGGGAGGAGGTTTAGGAGCCGGGAGCCAGAAGCCAGGAGCCAGTAGAAGAGCGTGCGGAGACGGGTGCTGCCTGTGGTGAGCGAACTTGAACGCCTGCGGTAAGCGAAGCCGAACGCCTGCGCTGAGCGAACTCGAACGCCGACGGTGAGCGAAGCCGAACCGAGGCCTGAGTCTGCTCATTCACGCCGGGTACGAGCTGAAAGCGAGGCCCCGGATT
>JAQGHP010000170.1 GCA_028288775.1 Phycisphaerales bacterium
TCGCCGTTGAGGGTGCCGGTGATCTTCACGGCAGCCGGCCCCTTGCCGCTGTAGCGGCCGAAGGCCACCAGCACTTCGCCCTTGACAAGGTCGGGCATCTGGCCCGGGTACAACTGGGAGATGTGCATGTCGTTGCCGGTGAACGCGAGCTTCACGTCGCTGAGCACCGGCTCCTTGATCTTCGTGTAGAAGTTGCTGACCTTAACCTCGATATCCTCCTCCGGCAGCACGTACTGGCTGACGGCCCGCGTGTCCGCGGCGATGCGGTCGAGCAGATGCGTATTCACGTCCGTGCCGATGCCGAAGCAGAAGACGCGCGTGTTCCCCCGGCTGTCCTTGTCGGCCTGGGCGACGATGGCGTCTTCACTGGTTTCGCCAATGGTGGGCTGCCCATCCGTGAGGAATACGACGACGTACGGCCGCGACTCATCGTGCTTCATGGCCAGGGCCTGATGCAGCGCATCGTTGATGGCGGTTCCGCCGATGGCCTTGAGGTCCTTTACGAAGGACAGGGCTTTCTCGACGTTCGGCTTCTCGGCATTTTTCAGCTCGCCGAAGAGCGGTTCGCATTCCGTGGAGAAGCGGATGACCTCGAAGCGGTCGCCCTCATTGAGGTTGTTGACGCAGAAGCTCAGGGCCTTTTTCGCCTGTTCCATCTTCGGGCCGGCCATCGAGCCGCTGGTGTCGAGGATGAAGCAGACGTCTTTTTTCTGGATCGCGCCTTTGGCGGCTTCGAGGCCGGGGGAGGCGAGGAGCAGGAAATAGCCGTCTTCGCCTGCGGCCCGGTAGGTGAGCAGATCGACGCCGACGGCTTGCTTGGAGCGGGAGAAGATCAGCTTGAAATCCTGGTCGGGGCGGACGTTTTTCTGTTCCCACCCGATGACCGCCCGCCGTTCGCCTTCGCGCTTGATGTCGACGCTGTTGCTGGGGCTGTAGATCGTCTTGAGCGGGTCCTTGCTGTTGAGGGTGACCTTCACCGAGACTTCCGCCAGAGGCCGTGCGCTGAACTTTTCGGTGTTCATCGGGTAGGCGTACTCGATGAGCCCGGTGTCGGCGGTGAGAAGCTGCGTGTATTGCAATTTCACTTTCTTCCGCGAGTTCGCCTGGATGGGGAAGATGCGGACTTTGAACGCGTCGCGCCCCATGTACTCGAGCAGCGCCGGATCGCGGTACTTGCGGACGATCTCCTCGTAGAGCGCCCGCGCCTTGTCCGCGGGCAGGAGCTCGGCGTCCATCATCTTGCCGTTGATGTCCATCGAGAACTTGTCGATGTGCGCCCCCGCCGGGAGCGGGAAGATGTACGTGCCTTCAAGGTCCCCGCTATTGGGGTTGAAGAATTCCTGGTCCACGCTGGTGGTCGCGACCTGATCGTTAATGTCCACCGTCACGTGGTGATAGGTCACCTCGAGCGGCGCGAAGGCGAAGTGCCCGGGGACCATACTGGGCGGCGGATTGTGAATGATGATGAACCCGTCCGCCCGGCAGACGCCGGCGGTGGCGAACAAAGCTAGAATTCCCAAAAGCAACGTCCGCAAGTCATGGAAAGATCGTTTCATGTCGGCAGCTCCCGTGGTGATGCAACTCCTGTTAGATGGGGTTCACCACGGGAAGTTTCAAATTCCGTTGCGACTTCGGCGCTGAATTGTCGTGTGCAGCGGGGCGTTTCGTCGGGCGCGACAAGACCAAAAGTCCGCCGATTGGGACCGAGCAGGCTCGGCATGGAGATTGCACAATTCGCGCGGCCGGCGGAAGGGTATCCCGCGGCCGAATGTAACCTAACTTCCCGGAAGGAGACCTCCATGCAATTGCACGACCTTCAAGACCTGTACATCGACCAACTGCGCGACCTCTACAGCGCGGAAAACCAGCTCGTCAAGGCGCTGCCGAAGATGGTGAAAGCGGCGTCGAACGAGCAGCTTTCCGAGTCGTTCGAACAACACCTCGAACAAACCCGCGGGCACGTGGACCGCCTCAAGCAGGTCTTCGACAAGCTGGGCAAGAAGCCCACAGGCAAGGTCTGCAAGGCGATGCAGGGGCTGATCGAGGAAGCCAAGGAAACGATGGAAGAAGACGCCGACCCGGAAGTGATGGATGCCGGGCTGATCGCAGCCGCCCAGCGCGTGGAGCATTACGAGATCGCGGGGTATGGCACGGTTCGCTCGTTCGCGAAGCTTTTGGGCGACACCGCCGCGGCCCGGCTGCTGCAGCAGACGCTGGACGAAGAAGGTGAAACCGACAAGAAGCTAAGCCGACTGGCGGAGACGACGATCAACGTCGAAGCGGCGCGCCCTGCTTAACGGCTCAAGAATCAAGCGCCAAGATCGCCAAGGAGCAAAGGACGCTAAGAAGAAGCGAATCACGGAAAAGGACTAGAGTAAAATCAAATTCAGATTCCGAACCGTCTCGCAGATTCTTCTTCTTGGCGTGCTTGGCTCCTTGGCGGTCTTGGCGCGTTCCGCATCGTGAGCTTCGCGGTTACGGGCGCCGCGATTGTTCCCAAAGGACAGTCGATTTCCCATCGGCGTAGAGTGCCGTGGCCGTGGGATGCGGGGCCACAGGTTCGACGTGCAGCAGCGCCCCGCGTCCGCCCGCGGCCCCGCGGCTCATGCCGGTGTCGATAAGGAAGACCAGGCCATCGTACTTGCAGTACATTTCTCCCGCCTCGCGCACGGTCCCATCGGAGAATTCGATTCGCGCCGGTTGATGGCCGAAGACGAGGTGCTTGACGGTCAGGGCCTCGATTCCGGCCCGGAGGCGTTGTTCGCCGGTGGGATCCGCGCCCTGGTGCTTTGGCGCGTTGAGATCGCGCAAGGCCACGGGCCGAACGTCCGCGTCCCACCAGGGCCGGGGGCGCATGCGCGCCATCAGCATTGAATTGGGGACGAGGAGGATGGGAGCGCCAAAGCCGTTGTGGTCGATGTCGGTTTCGAGCTCGGTCCGCAAGTCCGCGAGGGTGCGCCCGCCAGTGTTGCCGGCGTGGCAGAAGAACCAATCGCCGACTTTTGCCCCGGCGGGGAGATTGCGGAGCCACGCGCCGATGCCCGCCGCGTCTTTTCCATCCGCGAGGTCGGAGGCTGAAATGCCCGCGGTCCGCAGCTCCTGGGCGAACTCGGCGCGATTGCGGGCGTCGGGGTTGGCGAGGAATTCGGCTTCGTGGTTCCCCAGGGTGATTACCAAGCGCCCGCCTGCTTTGGTCGCCTGCGCTTCCAGCGTGCGGAAGAGCGCGATGACAGGAAGGGCGTGCGAGTACTTGTCGATGAAGTCTCCCGTCACGACCAGCACCGCCGGCCCGGCCGCCCAGCGCGCGCTCTCCGGCGTCGGCGGAGCCTCGGCGATAATCCTGTCGGCGACCAGCAGCTCGACAAGCCGGTCGTAATCCCCATGCACATCGCCCAGTGCGTAAAGATCGTGGGGTGCGTCGTGCTCCACGATCGCGGGGTGCGCCTTCCAATCCCGCTTTTCCGCGCCATGCGCGGGGAAAGCCGCGAGGGCCAGTGCGGCGAAGTAAAATATGGGCCAGAGATTAAATTTCTGTTCGAATGGGCGCATGAGAAAAGGGGAATAACAGACGAATGTTAACCCGCCATTAATGCGGCTGTTATGAATACTTGCGCCAAGCCTATGGACTCCCAAGGCGACCCATTCGGCGATGACCTGCCCGCGCGATCCGCGTGACCCGCATATTTCTGATGCAACCGAGGCGCGATTTCGCTATCTTGCGCGTCCCGTCTTGCAGGTCGAGGGAACGCTCGGGAGGCATTTATGCGACGCAGAGCTTTTACGATCGTGGAGCTACTGGTTGTAATTGGGATCATCGCCGCCCTCCTGGCGCTGTTGCTTCCGTCGCTTCGGCGCGCTCGCGAAAGCTCCCGCTCGGTCGGCTGCGCCAGCAACGTGCGGCAGGTGACACAGGCGATGATGATGTACGCGGCGGACAACATCGACACCCTGCCCACGGCCTCCAATAACTTTCCACAATGGGCGCCTTCGCAGCCGGGGTGCATCTCTTACTTCTACTCACCCAACAGCGGCACCGATATCGAATTCACCCACGGCGCTTTCATGAAGTATCTTGGCGACCTGGGCACCCGCCAGCGCGCAGTGCGGTGCGTCGAAGCCGATCAGGGGACCGCGAACTACAGCTACGTTCTTCCGGCGCAGTTGGGGGACCCATTACATCTGGTGCGCTTCCCGCAGGTCGTGAACCCATCCGACAAAATCATCCTCGTCGAGATGAACGGCGTAACCGGCCGTTTCGACGGCCACTTCAACATCGGCGAGAGCGGCCCCGATGGCGACGAGCCCGCGGACCACCATATGAAAACGGGGGCCACCGGCTATGGCAACCACGGCTTCGCCGACGGACATGTGCAGAGCCTCAGCCGGGCGGATGTCGATGACGTCAATCACCGGAACCGGTTCGACTACTTCCACTAAATCCCCTGCCACAATGGCAACCGCACTGTCCGCCCCATAGACCCCCCTGCCACCATGACAGGCGGCGCTTCTCCAAGGCATTTCGTTTTCGTCGCGATCGACTTCCGTAAGATCCTGTTCTTAATAGGCTTGTATACCATCAGGTCGGCGGCTCCCGATGGCACGCCCTTTGTCATACGGGCTTTGCCGGTGGTCTCTCCACCGGAGTGGCTGGCGGTGCCCCCATTTGGGGCACCGAATGCCGGCCGCAGGCGGAAGACGGATCACGAACTTTTCTCTTAGACCATTCAGACGGTTTGAAGAAGGAGACTTGGCATGGCCGCAAAGATGTTGTCTTTTGACGCGGAAGCACGGAAGTCGCTTTTGGAGGGCGTAACGAAGCTCGCCCGGGCGGTAAAAAGCACCCTCGGCCCCCGCGGCCGCAATGCGGTTATCGATAAGGGATGGGGCGCGCCCACCGTAACCAAGGACGGCGTAACCGTCGCCGAGGAGATCGAACTCAAGGACAAGTACCAGAACATCGGCGCGAAGCTGGTGAAGGAAGCCGCGAGCAAGACCAGCGACGTGGCCGGCGACGGCACCACCACCGCCACCGTGCTCGCCGAGGCGATCTTCCGGGAAGGCTACCGCAACCTCACCGCCGGGGCGGACGCGATGGCCCTCGCCCGCGGCATCCGCAAGGCTGTGATCGCGGTAACTGACAACCTGAAGAAGCAATCCAAGCCCATCAGCGGCAAGGCCGACATCGAAAACGTCGCCAGCATCTCCGCCAACAACGACCGCGAGATCGGCAAGATCATGGCCGATGCCTTCGACCGCGTCGGCAAGGACGGCGTCATCACCGTCGAGGAAGGCAAGGGCCTGGAAACCTACGTGGACGTCGTCGAAGGCATGCAGTTCGACCGTGGCTACCTCTCCCCCAACTTCATCACCAATCCCGACGACATGACCGTCGAGCTGGAAAAGGCCCTGATCCTTATCTTTGAGGAAAAGATCTCGTCGGCCACCAAGATCATCCCGCTGCTGGAAAAGATCCAGAAGGGCAAGAAGCCGCTGCTGATCATCGCGGAAGACGTCGAGGGCGAGGCTTTGGCCACGCTCGTCGTGAACAAGCTCCGCGGCATCCTCAACGTGTGCGCGGTGAAGGCGCCCGGCTATGGCGATCGCCGCAAGGCGATGCTGGAAGACCTGGCCATCCTCACCGGCGGCCGGGCCATCATGAAGGACCTGGGCGTCGAGCTCGATAAAGTCGAGCTGTCCGACCTGGGGCAGGCCAAGCTCGTCCGCATCGACAACGACAACACCACGATCATCGAAGGGGCCGGCGACACGAAGGACATCCAGGGCCGCATCGCCCAGATCCGCCGCGAGATCGAATCCACCACCAGCGACTACGATCGCGAGAAACTTCAGGAGCGCCTGGCCAAGCTCGCCGGCGGCGTCGCCCAGATCAACGTCGGGGCGGCCACCGAAGCCGAACTGAAGGAAAAGAAGGCCCGCATCGAAGACGCCCTGCACGCCACCCGAGCGGCAGTTGAAGAAGGCGTTGTCGCAGGCGGCGGCGTGGCGTACATCCGCGCCCTCAAGGCCCTCAACGGCGGCTCGAATCTCAAGCTCGAAGGCGACGAAGCCGCGGGTGTCAAGATCATCCGCACCGCCATGGTCGCCCCGCTCAAGCAGATCGCCGAGAACGCCGGCACCAGCGGCAGCGTCGTCGTCCGCCGGGTCATGGAATCCAAGGACAACGAAGGCTGGAACGCCCTCACCGGCGAGTTCGTCGACGTAGTGAAGGCCGGCATCATCACCCCGACGAAGGTCGACCGCACCGCCCTGCAGAACGCCGCGGAAGTGGCCATCCTGCTGCTGACGACGGACTGCATTGTTGTGGATGCACCCAAGAAAGAATCCGGCGGCGGTGGCGACCACCACCACGACCACGGCGGTGGGATGGATGACATGATGTAGGAATGGAATGTGGTACCGCCGGCAAGTGACGAGAAACCGTCATGAAATTTTCGGTAACAATTGATCGAGATGAGGACGGCGTTTGGGTCGTCGAATGCCCGGCGATCCCCGGCTGCGTGAGCCAGGGCAAGACGCGGGAGGAGGCCCTGAAGAACATTCAGGATGCCATCCGACTGTGCCTTGAAGTTCGTGCCGAGCAGGGGCTGCCGCTGACGGTGGAAACGCGTCAGGTCGAGGTGACCGCCTGATGGGCTCGTCGCTCCCGGTGCTCAGCGGACGCGATGTCGTGCGTGTATTCGCCCAGTTCGGCTGGCAGAAGGCACGGCAGTCCAGTAGCCACATCGTCCTCACGAAGGCCGGCGAGATTGCGACCCTTTCCGTGCCGGACCATAAGGAAGTGGCAAGAGGAACGCTGAGAACGTGACGGGAAGGTGAGGGATGAAATTTGAATGGGATTCCCCGAAGGCGGCAAGCAACCGCCAGAAACATGGGGTCTCATTTGAAGAGGCGCAAACGGTGTTCTCCGATCCGAATGCCGTGGCGTTTTACGACGCCGAGCATTCCGATGACGAGGATCGTGAGATCATTCTCGGGATATCGAACAAGCTTCGTTTGTTGTTAGTGGTATACACTGAGCGATATGGCGACACGACCCGAATCATTAGCGCCCGTAAGGCAAACGCGGCCGAAGCGCGGGAATACGGCCGCGGCTGATTCCCGCTCGCGCAAGAGGGGCGGGCAATCGGAACGCGAGCCGGACATCACCAAGATGGTCCGAGTGATCGGTCGTGGAATGTTTTCGGAGGAATATCGCGGCGGCAAGCCACTGAAAGCGGTGTACGCCCTCGTTGACGACGAGCGTGTGACGGTGACCCTGGGCATTCAAGTCAGCTCATTCACGCTGAACGTGATTCTGCCCGCGGGCATCAGTTTCTATACGTTCCAATCGCTGGCCTATACGGTCGAAGTCTTCCGCCGCAAGGTCGAGCCAGTCGAACGGTACGTCACGATCGCGTCCTATCTCTCGTTCTTCCCGCTCCTGGTCGCTGGCCCGATCGAGCGGCCGACGCACCTGCTCCCCCAATTCCTCCGCCCCCGGACGACGAATCGCGACATGTGGCGGCAGGGAATCTGGCTGATCTGCTGGGGCCTGTTTAAGAAGATGGTCGTCGCCGACAACATGGCCCGCATCGTCGGCGACGTCTTCGGGCCTTACGACCATCTCACCGGAACCGCAATCATCCCCCACGACGGGCTCCGCCTGCTGCTGGGGATTTACGCCTTCGCGCTCCAGATCTATGGAGACTTCTCCGGCTACACCGACATTGCCCGCGGCGTATCGAAGCTCTTCGGCTTCGACGTCATGCTCAACTTCAAGCTCCCCTACGCCGCCCTCAGCCCGTCCGACTTTTGGCGCAGGTGGCACATCAGTCTTTCCACCTGGCTCCGCGATTACCTCTACATTCCCCTGGGCGGCAGCCGGGGAGGCATTTTTCTGACCTACCGCAACCTCTTCCTCACCATGCTGCTGGGCGGCCTCTGGCACGGCGCGAGCTGGACGTTTGTTCTCTGGGGCGCATACCACGGCGCGCTGCTCATCGTCTACCGCCTGCTCGATCTGCGGCCGGAAGACAAGAATTATCCCCGCTGGGCGAATGCCCTCTTATGGCTCGTCATGCTCCACCTGACCTGCCTGGGATGGCTGCTTTTCCGCGCGAAAAACGTGGCAACAATCGGTGTCTTCTTTCAATCAATCCTGCTTCACCCGCACGGCTCGCCCGAGGCCCTGGCCGCGTTCAAGAGCCTCGTTTTTTTCGGCTGGCTTCTGCTTCTCTTCCAGGTCGTGCAGTACGCGATGAAGACGCTCGACCCGATGGCGCGATGGCACTGGTTTATCCGGCTCAACGTCTGGATTCTCGTTATCATGTCGCTGCTCGCGCTGGCCAGCGCGCAGGGAACGGAGTTCATCTACTTTGCGTTCTGAGTCGTACCAAATTCCGCCCAAGCGCCGCTTGCGCACGCTGCTTCGCATCGCGTTCGCGGTCGCGTGGTCGCTGCTGGCCGGCGAGTTGTTCCTCCGCGCCTTCGCCCCTCAGCCGCTGATGCCACGGAGCGTGCGCGCCTCCGACATCGGCATCCGCACGAACACGCCGAGCGAGACCTATTGGCAGCGGAGCACCGAGGTGAACGTGCGGGTGCATATCAACTCGCAGGGCATCCGCGCCGACGACGACATCCCATTGGAAAAGCCGGCGGGCGTAAAGCGCATCGTCGTCCTGGGCGATTCCTACGGGCTCGGGTACGAGGTCGATTTGAAAGACTCGTTCGCCATGCAGACCGCGGCCCGCCTCAATGCCGCCGGCGAGAACGTGCAAATCGTAAATCTTTCCGTCTCGGGATTCGGCACCGCCGAGGAACTCTTGACCCTGCAACACCGCGGCCTGGCGTTCCACCCCGACCTGGTTCTGCTCGCGTGGCATTACACGGATCTCGATGACAACGTGCGATCACGCCTGTTTACTCTGAAGGATGGGAAGCTATTCCGCGACCAGCCGACGTATCTGCCCGGCGTCAAAACGCGCCGGCGTCTGGAGCGCATTCCCGGATACGTGTGGATGGAGAGGAACTGCCAGTTGTATTCGTTCATCCGCGAGAAGACGGCGGGCAAGCTCGATGATCTGATGCCGGGCGCTCCCGCCGTTCACGCGATGCCTGCGGCCATCCCCATCCGCCCGCCCACGTATCGCGAGCAACTGGCCGTCGCCCTGTTGCAATCGATTCAGGAAGAGTGCGAGAAGAACGGTGCGAAACTGCTGATCTTCGACGTCCCGAGCCGGTTTTCGCGGACGGAGTTTGCCTCGGAATTCCCGGCCGCGGCTGCGCGGGGCCTCGCCCAGTTCGACGTCGTCTCACCCCTCGACGAGTTCCGCACGAATCTGAAAGGCGAGAAATTGTTCTGGGAGCACGGGAACGGACATCTCACGGTCATCGCCAGCCACGTATCCGGAAAGTTGCTCGCCGATCATATCCTAAAGCGCAAGCTGCTGGACAGCCCGCCGCGATAACCAAGTAGTCCGACTGACCTAGAAACCTCGGTAGTCTTTCAGAGCCGGGGCGTGCCGCCCCGGTCGGGCCGCAGGCCCGAAACGGAGCTTCGCTCGACTGGGGCGACACGCCCCGACTCTGAATATCTAGAAGGGCTTGTGAAAGCCCTTTCCTATCAGAAATTGAATTGCAGCTTGAGCCAGAACCCGTCGCCGCTCAGGCGGTTGGCTGCCGTGATGTCGGGGAGCCACTTAAACTCCGCCGCGGCATCCACCTTTCCCAGCTTACGGCTATACGCGAAGACGGGGCCGATGCCCGAAGCGCGCCCGGCGTTGGGCTTGGTGATGTGGAATCCTGAGCCGCTGTCACTGGTGAACTGCTCGTAGTAGAACCCCGTAGCGCCGAAGCTGAAATCTCCCCCAAAGAGCGGGAGATGCTTGGCGAGCGTGGCGTCGAGGTGAAATTGGTCGCCGCTCGTGTAATTGGTGTCGTTGTTCTGGGTGTTGAAGTCGATCCCGGCGAAGGCGTCGATCTCGATCCCGTTGTCGCTGCCCAGGTAGGTAAACGAAGCCCCGGGCTCGAAGGTCCAATAATTCTTGCCGACGTTGGCGAGGTGGCCGACCGCGTAATTGCCGGTGGGCGCATAGACGGTGAACATCGCGCCCCACTTCAGGTCTTCGTGGTTCCAACTGAGCATGAGCGGGCGGAAGTAAATGTCGCCCAGTCCCTGCGTGCCGTCGGAAACCCTTTTGGTCGTGTTGGTTCCGGTGGTAACGGCCCCCTTGATGTTCATCGACACCCAAGGCACCGCGAGTTCCATCCCATAATCCGCGCCGAGGATTTCCCCAGGCCCTTCGTAGAGGACTCGCCCGGTCTCGACGTAGTAAGTGGCCTCGACGTTGCGGGCGATCAGACCGCCGAATTGAAGGCGCGACTTTTGGCCGGTGATCGACCCATTGTAATAGAACGAGTCGCTGAAGAAGGAGAAGCCTTCGCGCTCGGGGAGCGTATCGATGGAGGTCGCGTTTTGGCCCGGCGTATAGTGCCCGCTACCCCCCTCCTCCGCCCGGGCCGCCGCCGGGAAAATCACTGCCGCCGCTACGACCACGGCCGGGACAAGGACTGAGCGTCGAATGTTCTTCCTCATGATTCCGCCTTCGTATTGGATTCGATCAGATCGGTAAACCCTGTCCGCGGCATCTTCGCAGGCCGGTCGATTCGGGGCAACACCACCCCCGGCCCCCCGGATCGCTCGACCCTCCTGCTCAGATGTTCCCCGCCGAAGCGGGTCTCTTCCCCTTGCATCGAGTTTTTCCGCCAGCCGGGTGGAATTTTTGTGTGCCGGAAGGGTCCTCTGGGACCTGGCAGGTAAACCCAAAAACCCTGAATCTTACAGGATTAGAAATCCGCACGACCCGGCCCAACACTTTTCGCGTCGTGCCGGGCAATTTTGATGGGTATGACCCCCTGCGACAGATGAACCGAAACCAACAGCTCCTCCATCGCTTCAGACCCAATCCCCGTCCGCCGCAACGCTACTGGGGCTCGTGCCCAGGCGGTTTTTTGAAATATCTCATGGTAAAAGATCCATTACCGTATGGGACCCGAGTTCCATGGGCAACGGAAGCCCCTTTTGTGGGGCGAACAGTAGCAATTTGATATATCGAAATCAATTTTCGACATGGCGCAACCGGCCGACGAAACGAAGTCGAATTGCGGCCACCGTGAGACGGAGGTTTGTCCGGAATTGTTTCGCAGGTACACTTCGCGAATGTCCGATGCCGTCAGTCGTCCGAAGTTCAATCGGCGTCGGCATTGCCTGTGCGCCAGCCCCGACAAAAAGAAAAAGACGAGGCAAGAACCATGAAAACCGTCATCATTTTTCACGAAGTAAAGAGCGGCGACCAGTGGGCGGAAGCCTGGCGGAAGGGAAGGGGCAGCCGTCACGAGATGTTCGACAAACTGGGAATCAAGGCGCGAACCTTCCGGGACCCGAAGAACCCCGATTCAACGGGCGTGATATTCGAAGTTCCGGACATGGCGAAGTTTCAAGCGTTGCTGGATTCCGATGAGGGGAAGAGGGCGATGGCCGAGGACGGCTTGAAAGTCGAGACCCTGCGGATGCTGGTTGAGTTTACCCCGTGATGCGTTCTCGGGTCGCGACTGCTCAGGCGGTCCGTCTTCAAGTCCCTCCACCGGCACTCCGGGGGAGGGTAATGGAGGGGGCGGGCGAGGAGAGTTCAAGGGTTGAAGAGTTCAATGGTTCAAGGGGGAAGGAACTCCTTGAGCCCTTCAGCTCTTGAACCGTTGAACCGTTGAACCGTCCCGCCCCCACCCCGGCCCTCCCCCGGAGTACCGGAGGAGGGAGAAAAGGGAACCCCGCCGAAACTGTCATGCACCCAACGTTCGGGTGGTGTCCTAAGGACACCACCGGCACCGGCGTGTCTTCACGAAATATTTGACAAATCGAAATGTATCCTTATTGTGCGCGGGATGGGCCTGCGGCATTCGTCGGCAGGCCCGTTTGGCGAATCCCGGAGTCTTACACTGCCGGGGCTTGGGCATTTTCATTTCTGCGGAGGAACAATGCGGCGCACACATCCGAATTTGTCGGCTCTTCTTCTGTCCCTTTCGGCCATCATCGGCCTCGGCGGCGCGACGGGCGGCCACGTTTGGGCCGTCACCATCGATTGGACCGTCTGGTCCTCTTTCAGCCCCGGCAACCCCGGCACCGGCGCTGGCGCGATCGCCCTGCCAACCCCCGTTAACGTCGGCTACAGCGGCGAGTTGCTCAGCGCGAGCTACACCGGCTTCGGTTCCCCGCCCCTGAACCTCTATCCGACCTGGCAGGGCCCCGCCTACGTCGGCGGGACCATCAGCAACGGTCCTTCCAATCAAGGCGGAATCGCCCTGAGCGGCGGGGCCGCCGCCGGCATCAACACCGTTACCTTTTCCGCGCCGGTCACCAATCCGGTCATGGCGATCTGGAGCCTGGGCAGTGCAGGTACGAGCAGCGCGGAATTCGACTTCACCGCCGCCGAGCCCTTCACCATCCAAGCCGGGGGGGCCGACAACGTGACCTTCGGACAGACGATCACCCTGGGCGGCCCCAACATCGTCAGTGGAATCGAAGGCAACGGCGTCATTCAGTTCGCAGGCACCTATTCCTCCATCACCTGGACGAACCCGATTCGAGAGAATGATTACGCCTTCACAATCGGCGCTCCGACCCCGGAACCCGCGTCAATCAGCCTGTTCCTTCTCGGCGCGACCGGCGCGCTGATGCGCCGTCGCCTTCGCCTTCGCTAAAGCCCTTCGAGGAGAATAACGGGGACGCAGCTAGTTTCCGAAAAACTAGCTGCGCCCCCAATCCTGTTCGGCCCTGCGGTTGCGTCGGGGGCGTTGGCCAAGGCGGGAAGGGCCGGGGCGTGTCCGCACCCGGGGCGAAGGCCGGCTCCGCGGGGGCGGTCGTGATGGTTGCCGTTATTTCGGCGCAGTGTCGACGCGGGCAGTTCATCGCAAGAAGGATTAAGATTAGGATAGGAGGGCGTGCAGCGGCGCCTCAGGGCGCGATCTTAATCGTAATCGTCTGTTTCTACCCTGCCCGGGCGAAGATTCGGTCTCACGCACCTTCATTTCCCGCAGAAATCCACCAGCCTTGTCAGTTCGCTTCTTAGATCCTTGCGGTGTACCACGAAATCCACAAACCCCTTTTCCTGCAGGAACTCACTGCGCTGAAAGCCCTCGGGCAATTCAACTTTGATCGTGTTCCAGATCGTCCGCGGACCAGCGAAGCCGATCAGCGCCTTGGGCTCGGCGACGATAAAATCCCCGAGCATCGCGAAGCTCGCCGTGACTCCGCCCGTCGTCGGGTCGGCCAGAAGGCTGATGAACAAGCCGCCGGCATCGTCGAGCCTTGCGAGGG